>NZ_JBXAJV010000005.1:0-180173 GCF_058797635.1 Pseudomonas sp. GW823-FHT02C02
GATTTTCGATTAAGTCGGTGTTTTTTGAACCTCAGACAGCGAGGCCGTTAAAAACGGCTGCTTACTTCAGACCTTCCTTAGGTACTTGCCCAAACACCGGTAACTCTCTAATTGTTGAGTTATCTTCATGCGGATCCCCTCCACGGAAACAAATTGAGCACCGCATAAGTAATGATCGTTTGAATATCTCTCTATAGTCGAAAAGGTAATCTAAACTTTCCGGGTGTTTCGAAAATGATATTAAAAACTACTGTAACCTGTTATTTGTGTCAGTAGATCGCTCTCCTCATCTATCCGATACTCGAGATCGAAAGTGAGTTGAAAATTTCGGTCGAATGGAATTCGCTCGTACGGTCATAGATGCATTGCCATTATTAGGGTGAGTACTTCCCTGCGCGTTTTAGTGTGTCGGATTTCGCACGTGTCTTGCGTTTTCCTAAATAACGCAATGGGAGACTAATGTGTTTAATAATGTATTGTTAAAAGGGGCGCGCGTCACTTTGATGGTAGGAGTTGCCGCTGGCTCTCCTCTCTTGCAAGCAAGTCCCGGCACAGATGCGGCAACGCTGATGGAGTATTGGTATCGTCTTACCGCCAGGGATTGTGGCAGCGGAAGGCTTGCATCTGACTGTTCCGGATTGATTCTTCGGGGGACGGACAGCAAAAAAGTATTCCGTCCATGGAATGCTGGTCCGAACTCGCATAACGCTGAGGCGGGTGGCAACGGTGTTGTTTCCAATGGTGGCGTGTCTGCTTCCTATCTGCGCAAGGATGCGGAATACGATGGTCTGGGTTTGCTTAAGTATAATGGTTTTGCTTTGATACCTAATGATTTTATAAATGAAAATGACCAATTCAAAGTCACAGTGCTTTGTGCGTTTCCTATTGATGCCTGGACTTATAATCGAAACAATAAAGGGTGTGGTGATTATTTTCAGGATGGCGACATCAATAATACCGTTGGTGTTAAAGAGGATTATTGTCAAAAGCTTAAGATCAGTAGCGCCTCGGGCTGGATGGCGTATTTTGATCGTCAGACCAAGGATCCAGATCCTATCAAGGCTCATCGATTTCAATGTGGGTTCGATACGACCGCAGATTATTTTGGAACGTTCAATAAGGCGGATGCTTTTAATGCCTTTATTGAAGGGCGGAAATTGATAGCCCATGATCCTGAAGAAAAAATCAGAGCTCAAACCACTCAAACGGAGTTGCGACTGCGCGTTTGGCCTGACGATAATTTTTGGAAAAGAGACTGGAACCTCAACAGGACCCATTTTGATTCTCCCGACCCAGATGATACAAACCCGGCGACAGTTGCAAATCAGGTATTTAAGGCACTGCCTATCGCAGCATTTATCTATACCGGTGGCATCGACTTCGTTGAGACGAATGGCAAAAGCTTCGCGGGTCGCGCGCTCGCTCAGGATGACCAGCGTAGATGGAACGAGGAGATTCCATCTGGTAAAGGCGGCTGGAAACCAGTCATAAAAGTACAAATGCCGCGCACGATCGTCGAGGATGCCAAATTTGCCTATTACCCGGGCGATCAGGTCGTTGCACCGCCGGTCGACAATCGGTCCTGTGACAAATACATCGAGAAGGCTGTGTGGATTGACGACTACAAAGAGCCAGTGCTGGGAACCATCTCATCATTGACGGTGACACCAACCGAGTGCGGAAGGAAAGCCGGAGTGGGGAAAACAAATGTGGTATTTGCGGAATTAGCCAATCTGGCGGCTAACAATTCCAGTAAGGAATGGAATTTCGATCACATCGGCAGCACCATGCGCCGTCAACTCGCCTGTCATCTTGATTCCCCTGACATCGCCGCGAACAAGGCGACCTGGAGCCTTGAACCGCGTCGCCCGTACGTCGCTCATGAGGTAATAATGGAGCTGCAGGGTGACAATAAATGCAACCCTCACTAAGACGTTGAAAGCGGCGTCCATATCGCCGCCTGGTTATCAAACAGGCGGCGACAGATTAGGGTCAGGCCAGCGCAGTCTCGGCCGGCGAAACGATGCTGGTCTTGCCCCCACGGGACTTGCCGGAACTCAGGTACTCGGCAATCGATTCCTGAGTCACTTCCCCCAGGAACACCCGCTCCGCATCCATCAC
Organism: Pseudomonas sp. GW823-FHT02C02; assembly: GCF_058797635.1. Classification (NCBI taxonomy): domain Bacteria; kingdom Pseudomonadati; phylum Pseudomonadota; class Gammaproteobacteria; order Pseudomonadales; family Pseudomonadaceae; genus Pseudomonas; species Pseudomonas sp. GW823-FHT02C02. The sequence continues at coordinate 2,122 of NZ_JBXAJV010000005.1, forward strand.
CGGCAACCACGAGCGGTTGAACTCGTACATGCGCGACAGCAGGATGCGCAAATGCTCGTCAAACGCCGCCGTGGCGTTGAACTCACGCAAGTACTGCGCGCAAGTCCCTGTCTGACGGTGCAGGTCGCGACGTCGTACATAACCCAGCGCCTTGTTCTCACCATCGGTGACCACCACATAGCGACGGTCCAGTTCGTCCATCAACTCCAGGGCCTCGGCCACTGGGGTTTCCGGACTCACCGACGGTGCGTTATCCGCCGCGTCCTCGGCTTTCACCAACAACAGACGCTTGAGGGTGCTGTCCTGGCCAACGAAGTTGCTGACAAAGTCATCCGCCGGGTGCGCCAGCAGCGTGTCCGGGTGATCGATCTGCAGCAGCTTGCCAGCGCGGAAGATTGCAATCTTGTCGCCCAGCTTGATCGCTTCGTCGATGTCGTGGCTGACCATGATCACGGTCTTGTTCAGCGCCCGTTGCATCTCGAAGAACTCGTTCTGGATCATCTCGCGATTGATCGGGTCGACCGCGCCGAAGGGTTCGTCCATAAGCAACAACGGCGCGTCGGCCGCCAGTGCCCGAATCACACCGATCCGCTGCTGCTGACCGCCGGACAACTCACGCGGGTAGCGATTCAGGTACTGCTTGGGTTCCAGCTTGATCATGCTCATCAACTCGCGGGCGCGGTCGTGGCATTTCTGTTTGTCCCAGCCCAACAGGCGCGGAACGATGGTGATGTTTTCCTCGATGGTCATGTTCGGGAACAGGCCGATCTGCTGGATCACATAACCGATGTTACGGCGCAAGGTCACGGCGTCGAGGTCGGTGGTGTCTTCGCCGTTGATCAGGATCTTGCCCGAGGTCGGCTTGATCAAGCGGTTGATCATTTTCAGCGTGGTGCTTTTGCCGCAGCCCGATGGCCCGAGGAATACGCAGATTTCGCCTTCATTGACGGTCAGGCTTACCGAGTCCACGGCTTTCACATCTTTGCCGTTGCTTTGGAAGGTCTTGCTGAGGTTTTGAAGTTCGATCATTTGAGCAGTCCTTTTGGAGTCAGCGTGCGTTGCAGCCATTGCAGAAGCAGGTCGGCGAAGATGGCCAGGAGACTGACCAGCACGGCGCCGACGATCAGCATCGACATATCGCTGCGGCTGATTGAAGCGAGAATAAGTACACCGAGGCCACCGGCACCGATGGTCGCGGCGATGGTCATGACACCAATGTTCATGACCACGGCGGTGCGCACACCGGCGAGGATCACCGGCACGGCGATGGGCAGTTCGACCATGCGCAGGCGCTGGCCGAAGGTCATGCCGATGCCACGGGCGGCTTCGCGAATGCCCGGTTCGACGCCGGTCAGCGCCAGGTAGGTGTTACGCATGATCGGCAGCAGCGAGTACAAAAACACCGCCGTGATTGCCGGCATCGGACCGAGGCCCTGGCCGAATTTCGAGTAGAACGGCAGCAACAGGCCAAACAGCGCAATCGACGGCACGGTCAGCAGCACCGTGGCGCTGGCTTGCAGCGGGCCGGCGAGGGTCGGGAAGCGCGTCATCAGCACGCCCAACGGCACGCCCACGAGGATCGCCAATGTCACGGCGATGCCGACCAGGGTGATGTGCTGCCAGGTCAGGTGCAGCACCAGCGGCCAGTCGAGATGGGAAAAGGCGTTCAGAAATTCCATGTCTTTTCCTCCTCAGTTCAAGGGATGCTGGCGCAGAAAGTCTGCGGCAACGGATGAAGGGCTTTCGTGATCGACATCGACCCGCGCGTTGAGCTGGCGCATGGTGGCGTCGTCGAACAGTTCAGCCAGCGGCTTTATTTCTTCCGCCAGTTTTGGATGGGCGTCGAGGTAGTCCTGACGCACCACGGGCGCGGCGGTGTAGTCCGGGAAGTAGTGCTTGTCGTCTTCGAGCAGTTTGAGCTTGAAGGCGTTCAAGCGACCGTCGGTGGTGTAGACCAGACCGGCAAACACTTGGCCATTGCGCAGGGCGGTGTAAACCAAACCGGCATCCATCTGCCGAATGTTCTTGCGGGACAGGTTCATGCCGTAGAGATCGACCATGCCGTCCAGACCGTCGGAACGGTTGGCGAACTCGGTATCCAGCGCCACCAGATGATTGGTCTTGGCCTCAGCCTGCAGCACCGTGTTCAGCTCGCTGATGGTGTTGATCTGCGGGTAAGCCTTCGCGGTGGTTTCCGGCAGGGCCAGGGCGTAGGTGTTGCTGAATTTCGACGGAGTCAGCCAGATCAGGCCTTTTTTCGCGTCGAGTTCCTTCACCTTGGCGTAGGACTGCGCACTGTCGAGCTTCTCGGTGATGTGGTTGTAAGCCACCAGCGAGACGCCGGTGTATTCCCACATCAAATCCAGCTGACCACTTTCGTGGGCGCTACGGGCCAGGTTGCTGCCCAGACCGCCGGTCACCTGAGTGTCGTAACCCTTGGTGCGCAGGTATTGGGAGGTGATTTCCGCCAGCAGGGTTTGTTCGGTGAACACCCGGGCGCCGATGCGGATGACCGGTTTTTCTGCGGCTTGGGCGATTCCTGCGAACAGCAGGGCGCAGCCTAGAAACAAGCATATTTTTTTCATGAGATTTCCTTTGCCGAGGCTTAAGACGGGCGCAAGCCGCGTTCGAGCCAGAGGCGGCTGGCGAGTGTCACCAGGCCGTCGAGCAGCAAGGCCAGCAGGGCGGTGCAGGCCGCGCCGAGCAGCAGTTGCGGCTGATTGTTCAAGGCGATGCCAGGGAAAATCAGGCTGCCCAGGCTGTTGGCGCCGATCAGGAACGCCAGCGGTGCCGTCCCGACGTTGATCGCCAAGGCCACGCGCACGCCGCCGATGATGATCGGTACAGCGTTCGGCAGTTCGACCCGCCACAGCACTTGCGTCGGTGTCATGCCGATGCCGACGGCCGCTTCCTTGAGGGAACCCTGAACGTTTTTCAGGCCTTCATAGGTGTTGCGCACAATCGGCAACAGCGAGGCGAGGAACAGCGCGAAGATCGCGGGGCCGCTGCCGATGCCGAGGATCCCCAGGGCGATGGCCAGTACGGCAAGAGGCGGCACGGTGTTGCCGATGTTGAAGATCTGCATGAAGCGTTCAGCGCGGCCCACCATGCTCGGGCGGCTGAGGAAGATACCGGCGGGGATGCCCACAACGAGGGCGGCCAGCATGGAGACAAGGACGAGGATCAAGTGAGCTTGCAGGTAAAACAACAAATCGTCGCGGTAATGTTCGATCGTGTTGATGCCAATCCAGTGGACCAGCAGGGCCAGGAGAGCGACGACAACCGCACCTCCTATCAGCCCCTTGCCATAGCGAATAGCCACAGGCGGACTCCTTTTTTCTTTGTCGGCGAACGCAGTCCCGTGTGGCATGCCATTCCTGGCTGCCGGGAAAAACAACGTTCGCGAGAAGCAGCTCTTCATGCTGATGCAACCGCATGAGATCGAGCCATAAGCGCAGCCTCGTCAGGCTAACTTGCAGGTTTTTCAAACCCTGCTACGAGAGCTGTAACAGGGCAGTGGACGTCTACACCTTTTAAAAGGTTCCATAATTAGCAGCAATTAGCCACCCTTGATCTCCCTTTGGACCTGTCGATCGCCATGGGCGAGAGGGCGAACGGTGGTCCGTGACGGTCGGTTTGCGCTATACTCGCCGCCCTTTTTTGAATCACCTGCCAGGCGATTTCCCATGACCAAACAGGCCGCCGAAGTCGCGAAACGCCGCACTTTCGCCATTATTTCCCACCCCGATGCCGGTAAAACCACCATCACCGAGAAGCTCTTGCTGATGGGCAAGGCGATTGCGATTGCGGGCACGGTGAAATCCCGTAAATCCGACCGCCATGCCACCTCCGACTGGATGGAAATGGAAAAGCAGCGTGGTATCTCGATTACCACGTCGGTCATGCAGTTCCCGTATCGCGATCACATGATCAACCTGCTCGACACCCCGGGCCACGAAGACTTCTCCGAAGATACGTACCGCACCCTGACAGCGGTGGACTCGGCCTTGATGGTCCTCGACGGCGGTAAGGGTGTAGAGCCTCGGACCATCGCGCTGATGGACGTCTGCCGTCTGCGTGACACGCCGATCGTCAGCTTCATCAACAAACTCGACCGTGACATCCGCGACCCGATCGAACTGCTAGACGAAATCGAAGCGGTCCTGAAGATCAAGGCGGCGCCGATCACCTGGCCGATCGGTTGCTACCGTGACTTCAAGGGCGTTTATCACCTCGCCGACGATTACATCATCGTGTACACCGCGGGCCACGGCCACGAGCGCACCGATGTCAAAATTATCGAGAAGCTCGACTCCGACGAAGCTCGCGCGCACTTGGGCGATGAATACGATCGCTTTGTCGATCAGCTGGAACTGGTGCAGGGCGCCTGTCACGAATTCAATCAACAGGAATTCCTCGACGGTCAGCTGACGCCGGTGTTCTTCGGTACTGCCCTGGGCAACTTCGGTGTCGATCACGTGCTCGATGCCGTGGTCAACTGGGCGCCGAAACCGTTGGCCCGTGTTGCCAACGAGCGTACCGTCGAGCCAGTCGAAGAGAAATTCACCGGCTTCGTGTTCAAGATCCAGGCGAACATGGACCCTAAACACCGCGACCGTATCGCGTTCATGCGTATCTGCTCCGGCAAGTACGAAAAAGGCATGAAGATGCGCCACGTGCGCACCGGCAAGGACGTGCGGATCGGCGACGCGCTGACCTTCTTCTCCTCCGAGCGCGAGCAACTGGAAGAAGCGTTTGCCGGCGATATCATCGGCCTGCACAACCACGGCACCATCCAGATCGGCGACACCTTCACCGAAGGCGAAGCCCTGAGCTTCACCGGTATCCCGCACTTCGCCCCGGAACTGTTCCGTCGCGTGCGCCTGCGTGATCCGCTGAAATCCAAGCAACTGCGTCAAGGCTTGCAGCAATTGGCGGAAGAGGGCGCCACCCAGGTGTTCTTCCCCGAGCGCAGCAACGACATCATCCTCGGCGCCGTCGGTGTGCTGCAGTTCGATGTGGTGGCCAGCCGCTTGAAAGAGGAATACAAGGTCGAGTGCTCTTACGAGCCGATCACCGTCTATTCCGCTCGCTGGATCGATTGCGACGATAAGAAGAAATTCGAGGAGTTCCGGGTCAAGGCCGTGGAAAACCTGGCGGTCGATGGCGGTGGTCACCTGACGTACCTGGCGCCGACCCGGGTCAACCTGGCGTTGATGGAAGAGCGCTGGCCGGACGTGAAATTCCGTGCGACGCGTGAGCATCATTAAACGCTGAGTTGCAAAATCAAAAGCCCCGGTCGCGAAAGCGCCGGGGCTTTTTCATGCCCGACACAATTCCCTGTGGGGGCGAGCCGGCTCGCGATGGTGGTCAGGACGCCACGGGTTATCAGGCGGCCCGCATTCTCGTTGACGTCTTTCGCGAGTGCTGGCCGGACGTGAAATTCCGCAAGGCGGGCGAACATCATCAAGCGATGAGTCAGTACGCGTACGTCAGGCATTTCTGTAGGCGTTTTTACGGAGTTCTGTAGCTGGGCTCTGCTTTTTACTTCTCTAGTCTTTTACGCGAGACATGGAAGTCGTTGACGTCTAGCTTTCGGTGGACATTTCGCAAGTAGCGACTTTCCACGAGCAGGAGCACAAGACAAATGGACGTAATGAAAACCGATGCGGCTGCACTGACAACCCAACGACCTCTGACTCCCATTTCTGTCATCGAACGTTACTACGATCTGATCGTCAGCAGTGCTCCCTGTTTCGAAGTCAGCATCCGTGACGACGCTTTTGAGCCTTCCATGAAGCTGCCCGAAATGGAGCCGCGAATGCAGGCCTTCCTTTCTGTCGCCACTGCGCAATTTTTTGAGATGGGCCGTTACCGAGGTATGCCGTTGCGTTTGTTCGACCTGAGGCAAAACGCAAATACTCAAACCACAAAGACCTTTGCCTCGACGCTGATCGTTGCGCGCGCCATTCGCCATATTCAGGATACCGGCGACAGTATTGTGTTGTTTTCCCCCTCATCCGGAAACAAAGCCATCGCTCTACGTGATGCGGTTCTACGGGCACTTAAAAACAAGCTGGTCCACCCAGAGCAGTTACGCATTGTCACGCTGACGCCTGCCCTGACGACTGAAAAGTTGCGTAGATCCGAACTTTACGACGATCCTCGATTGCGTGCTTTGAATCCTGTGTTCGTGCTGGGTACTGAGTCGCCGGAAGCAGTAAAGGTTGTTGGTCAACAGTTCAAGGATCTCTTCAATCGTCGTCCATTGGGTGATTCGAAGTTGTGGCATTCCCTCCGGCTCGAGAACTACCGGTTTTCTGATCAAGCCCGGGCTTTTTTTGATTTTGAGTATGGTGACGCCTGGGACACTGACCGCAAGACCGTGCATGTGCATGCTGTGTCGAGTGCTTATGGTCTTCTGGGATATTGCTCAGGTGTGGACGTGATGAAGCGTCACGGGACACAGGTTTCCACTCCGTCATTTTTGTTGGTTCAACATCTCGCAACCAGCGACATGGTTCTGCACTTGCTCGACGGAAATTTTGAGGGTGCTTCTGCTCCACGCTATAAGCAGGGGGCCGACGGTTTATGGGTGCAGTCGGAGTCTGCGCACTTTCCTGCCACAACATGGAGTCCAGACGAAGTACTCGAACACACTTTTTATACACACCTGCCACCTACCGCAGTGGAAATGACTGCGCGGGTCAGGGCCAATGGCGGCTCGGGGATAGTCGTTTCGCTTCATGAGTGCATGCAGCGCTACAGTGAATGCGCTCAATTTCTCGCGAATACGCCCGTCAGCTTGCCAGCCGATCCTCGTGATCTGAAAGAGTGGTCATTGGTGATGGCCATGACAGGTTGCCTGAATGCAATTGATCGACAACTACTTGAGGGTATGGACGGTTGCACCATCCACGCGTCGGGCACCTATTGCGGGCGGGATTTTGAAGGCATTCCCACAGAGGGTTTGTCTTTTATTGATAGTGCTGAAGAGATGATGGAGATCCTTCGCAGCCCTTGTAATCCATGAGCTTTGATCCTCACGTGATCAGCAAAGCGCTCTGCCATTTTCGCGTCTATCGGGGCGACTCCAGAGCTGGAGAATCGGCATGCCTGGTTTATGCAGGAGTGGCGGAAGGTTTGGTTTATATCGCACCGTTTGTGGCGCAGTGTTTTTTTGAGAAGTCGTATATAGAGCAGGAAGGAACTCTGGAGTGGCACCAGCTTGAGGGTTTCATAAAGCAGGATCAAACCGACTTGTACTTGTTGATGGCTCCCTTGGAGGTCATTCAGCAATACCGGCAGCCTGGCGATATTGTTGGCGTGAGCAGGATTCACCAGCAAGTTGATGTTTCAGCTGGATGGCAGCAGGTACTGAGCCAATTCTCCCATCGAGAAAACAAGCGTCGCACTCAATTGGCCGGACAAGGTTTTGATTTCGATGTGTCGTTTGAAGATAAAGACTTCTTTGCGTTCTATCGGTCGATGCACGTCCCGACAATGAGCGCCCGTTACGGGTGTTTTGCGCGAAGCGTGCCGGAGCAAGTGGCTTATCTCGACTTATTTAAACAAGGCGTTTTGTTTCGAGTTCATTTAAAGGGTGAGTGGGTGGCGGGCAGTATTTCCCAGATTAATGAATCGACACGCACCTTGAATGCGCGGTTGATCGGAGTGAAGGAGGGAGCCGCCGTCTACCGGGCCAATGGAGCGCAGAATTATGTCTACCACGCGATCCTTGAGTGGGCATCCGACCATCCAGCGATTGACTGTGTCGACTTCCAGGGCTGCGAGCCATTTCTGAGCAAAGGAACATTCCAGTACAAGAAACGCTTTGGGACGACGGCAGTTGTTCCTGAAAACGCATTCGGTCAATGGCGGTTGTTGATTCGAACAAGGGCGCTTTGTGTGTCCACCAGACACTTTCTGATCAATAACCCTTTACTGGGTCTGGATGCCGAGGGGCGGTTACAAGCGCAATATTTTTTTGATGCAGAGCATGAGGTTCGCTCGGATATTCCTTTCGCTTCAAAGGGCATCCAAAGCGAAGTAAGGCGCAACCTGGATCAATGGGATGACTGATCGGTACATTTACCCGATTCGGCTCAGTGGCTATTTCTGCCCAATGGCCTGGGTGCTTGCTGCGTTGATTTTTATCAGCCGTTTGAGCGCCATGGTGAAGCTGTTCATGGCGTTGTACCTGCGTCAGGCGTTGGCGTTGCCGATTGAAACCGTTGGATGGTTGTTGTCCGGGTACGGAGCCGGCTTGTTGATAGGGTCGATGGGGGGAGGACTGCTGAGTGAGCATTTCCCGACGGCTCGACTCACTGCCGCGCTGTTTTTTGTTTCAGCGTGGATTTTGGTCTTGTTGGGACTGGTTACAGATGTGCTTTTGTTGGCAGGTCTGCTTCTGTTTAGCGGGGTACTTGATGGTGCGATTCGCACCCTTCATCAGCGGTTGATCATGGAGTATTGCGAGGTTGCACAGCGGACTCGCTCGCAGTCATTGAACCGTGTTGCCAGCAATTTGGGCATGGCAGTTGCCGGAGTGGTGGGTGGCGTCCTGGCGCAGACGGATTTTCGTTGGGTATTTTTTCTCAGTGCCGCCATGTCTCTGCTGGCCTTGGTCTGGTTTGTTCGGGCGACACATCAGCGAGATATTCTGAGGCAGGATGAGGACTCCGAGGGGGCTTCAGGTTCTTGCGTACCGTATCGCGACAAGCCTTTCCTCTGGCTGTTGGGGGCCTCAGTCTTGCTCGGTCTTGCCTTTGAGCCGGTCTACAGCATGTTGGGCAACTATTTACTTGATTACTATCGGTTGGGTGCTGAAGTCATTGGTTGGCAATTTGCGCTCAACGCAGTGCTGGTGGTGGTACTGCAAATCCCGATATCTCATTGGAGCGAGCAATGGAGCGCACGCTGGCGGCTGCTGGCAGGCAGCATTTTGCTGGCCTGCGGGCTTGGCATGTTGCCCTTGGGCGCCGGTGTGTTTTATCTCTGCCTCTCGACCGCTATCTGGACGCTTGGCGAAATTCTCTTCATGCCTACTTTGAACGTGATGGTCATGAAGCGCGCACAAGCGGGTAAAAGCGGGCACTACTTTGGTCTTTTCTCAATGTGTTGGAGCGCGAGTGTGCTGCTTTCTCCGACGCTTGGAGGCCACCTTTATGGCTACTTTGGTGGGCATAGTGTCTGGCTTGGGTGTGCGGCCTTGGCGATCATGTCCATGCCACTGGTTTGCCAGGCAACTCGCAAATAGCTCGCGTAATTTAGCTGATCTGGTTATAGGCATTATTCAAATCCGTTCTCCCCACCCACTGCATTTCCCGCGCATCGTTAGAGTCCTATCTGGAGAACCCAACCCGCCCCATCGGGACCGGATGTCTACCAGTGCCGTCGGGCCACCACGTTTCACCTGCGATAAGGATGGAATCAGCCATGAGCATTTTTCAACGCATTGTGTTGTTGCTGAAAGTTTGGGTACTGCTGTTGGTTGGCATGTCAGCGGCCTGGGCGGAATGCCCGGACCATCGTGAGCAGGCTTCGAGTGGGCAGGTGACGAACACTGGGCTGATGATCGCCGCGTCCGAGTCGGAGCCAGGCGACCAAGGGCAGGGCGGCAGTGCGGACGACGATGATTCGACCACTGATGAACCGGACAGCGATGATGAAGGCGACAGCCAGACATAAACCGCAGGCAAATGAAAACCCCTTCTGTCCCGGCTGATGCGCAGCCGGGGCAGAAAGGGTTATTGAACAGCTCACCTATTGCTGTGGGAGCGAGCCTGCTCGCGAAAGCGGCGTGTCAGTCGACATTGATGTTGACTGGGTTAACGCCTTCGCGAGCAGGCTCGCTCCCACATTTTTTTATGCCGCGCCGTCGAGGAACTGCTCGGCGTAGTGGCAAGCCACCTGACGGCTGTCGAGCAGGCGCAGGGCCGGCTCTTCGGTGCTGCAGCGCTCGGTCGCGTAAGGGCAGCGCTTGTGGAATGCGCAGCCGGACGGCGGGTTCAGCGGGTTGGGCAGTTCGCCGACGATCTTGATCTTCGGCTTGTTCGGGTCCGGGTGAATGGTCGGGGTGGCCGACAGCAGCGCCTGGGTGTACGGGTGCAGAGGACGCTCGTAGATGTCGTTCTTCGGACCCATTTCCACCGGGCGGCCGAGGTACATCACCATCACGTCATCGGCGACGTGTTGAACCACCGCCAGGTTGTGGGAGATGAACACGTAGGCGGTGTTGAACTCTTGCTGCAAATCCATGAACAGGTTGAGCACCTGCGCCTGAATCGATACGTCCAGCGCCGAGGTCGGTTCGTCCGCGACCAGCACTTTCGGTTGCAGCATCATCGCGCGAGCGAGGGCGATCCGCTGGCGCTGACCGCCGGAGAACATGTGCGGATAACGCTGATAGTGCTCAGGACGCAAGCCTACCTGCTTCATCATCGCCTGTACTTTCTCGCGACGTTCCGAGGCGCTCAGGCTGGTGTTGATCAGCAGCGGCTCGGCGAGTTGATCACCGACTTTCTGCCGAGGGTTCAACGAGGCGTAAGGGCTCTGGAACACCATCTGCACGTCTTTGCGTAACTGCTTGCGCTGGGACTTGTCGGCGCCGGCGACTTCCTGCCCGGCGATTTTCAAGGAGCCGGAGGAGGGCTCTTCGATCAGCGTCAGGGCGCGGGCCAGGGTGGATTTGCCGCAGCCCGACTCACCTACAACGGCGAGGGTCTTGCCGGCTTCCAGTTCGAACGACACGCCGTTCAGGGCGCGCACGGTCGCATGGCCCTTGAACAGGCCACGGGACACTTCGTAGTGACGGGTCAGGTCGCGGGCGGTAAGTACGACGGCCATTACGCCACCTCCTGATTCAGCGGGTAGAAGCAGCGGGCGAGGCTGTTGCTTTTCGGGTCCAGGGCTGGACGCTGGGCGCGGCAGCTGTCTTGCACATACGGGCAGCGTGGCGACAGCAGGCAACCCTGCGGACGGTCATAGCGACCGGGAACAATGCCCGGCAACGTGGCCAGGCGCGTGGCACCCAGGCTGTGTTCCGGAATCGCCTTGAGCAGCGCTTCGCTGTAAGGGTGTGCCGGAATGTCGAACAACTGAGGAACCTGACCCACTTCAACCGCCTGGCCGGCGTACATCACGCACACACGCTGAGCGGTTTCGGCCACGACCGCGAGGTCGTGCGTGATCAGCACCAGGCCCATGTTCTGCTCTTTCTGCAACGCCAGCAGCAGGTCCATGATCTGCGCCTGGATCGTTACGTCCAATGCCGTGGTCGGTTCGTCGGCGATCAGCAGTTTCGGTTCGCCGGCAATCGCCATGGCGATCGCAACACGCTGGCTCATACCGCCGGAAAGCTGATGCGGGTAGGCGTCCATACGACTGGCGGCGCCCGGGATTTCCACTTTTTCCAGCAGTTCGATGGCGCGTGCGCGGGCCTGCTTGCCGGACATTTTCAGGTGCAGGCGCAGCACTTCTTCAATCTGGAAGCCGACGGTGTAGCTCGGGTTCAGCGCGGTCATCGGGTCCTGGAAGACCATGGCCAGGTCTTTGCCGACGATTTGCCGACGCTGACGGTTGCTGAGCTTGAGCATGTTCTTGCCGTCGAAATTCAGCGCGTCGGCGGTGACGATCCCCGGGTGCTCGATCAAGCCCATCAGCGCCATCATGGTCACGGATTTACCGGAACCCGACTCGCCAACGATGGCCAGGACTTCGCCCTTGTCCACGGTAATGTCGAGCCCGTCGACCACCGGAACCGCGTTCTTGTCGCCGAAGCGAACGTTGAGATTCTTGATTTCTAACAGTGACATTTGAATCTCCTCAGGCGGCGTTCTTGAGTTTCGGGTCCAGCGCATCGCGCAGACCGTCGCCCATCAAGTTGATTGCCAGCACGCTGAGCAAAATGGTCAAACCAGGCAGACTTACCACCCACCAGGCGCGTTCGATGTAGTCGCGAGCCGAAGCCAGCATGGTGCCCCACTCAGGGGTTGGCGGTTGTACGCCAAGGCCGAGGAAGCCCAGTGCCGCGGCATCGAGAATCGCCGAAGAGAAACTCAGGGTGGCCTGAACGATCAGCGGCGCCATGCAGTTGGGCAGCACGGTGACGAACATCAGGCGTGGCAGACCGGCACCGGCCAGGCGCGCGGCGGTCACATAGTCGCGGTTCAATTCGCCCATCACCGCAGCGCGGGTCAGACGAACATAGGACGGCAACGAAACCACGGCGATGGCAATAATGGTGTTGATCAAGCCAGGGCCGAGGATGGCGACAATCGCCACCGCCAGCAGCAGGGACGGCAGGGCCAGCATGATGTCCATCAGACGCATGATGGTCGGGCCGAGCAGTTTCGGGAAGAAGCCGGCGAACAGGCCCAGAAGGATGCCCGGAATCAGCGACATCACCACCGACGACAAGCCGATCAGCAGGGACAGGCGCGAACCGTTGATCAGGCGCGACAGCAGGTCGCGACCCAGTTCATCGGTGCCGAGCAGGAACTGGATCTGCCCGCCCTCCAGCCAGGACGGCGGGGTCAACAGGAAGTCACGGTATTGCTCGCTCGGGTTATGCGGAGCAACCCACGGCGCGAAAATCGCGCAGAAAATCACCAGCAGCATGAACATCAGGCCGGCAACGGCGCCTTTGTTCTTGGAAAACGCTTGCCAGAATTCTTTGTAAGGGGACGGGTACAGCAGGCTTTGATCGACTGTTACCGTTTGATTTTGAGTTGAAGCTGGAGTGGTCATGGTCATGATGATCTCAGCGCTGGTGACGAATGCGTGGGTTGGCAAAGCCGTAGAGGACGTCCACGACGAAGTTCACCAGAATCACCAGGCAGGCGATTAACAGGATGCCGTTCTGCACCACGGGATAGTCCCGTGCGCCAATGGCTTCGATCAGCCATTTGCCGATGCCGGGCCAGGAGAAGATGGTTTCGGTCAGAACCGCACCGGCCAGCAATGTGCCGACTTGCAGGCCGACCACGGTCAGTACCGGAATCAGCGCGTTGCGCAAGCCGTGAACAAAGACCACGCGCGACGGCGACAGGCCTTTGGCGCGGGCGGTACGGATGTAGTCTTCACGCAGCACTTCGAGCATCGACGAACGGGTCATCCGCGCAATCACCGCCAGCGGGATGGTGCCGAGCACGATGGCCGGCAGGATCAGGTGATGCAGGGCATCAAAGAACGCACCGACGTCATCGGCCAGCAGCGTGTCGATCAGCATGAAGCCGGTCCGCGGCTCGATGTCATAGAGCAGGTCGATCCGCCCGGACACCGGGGTCCAGCCCAGGGATACCGAGAAGAACATGATCAGGATCAGGCCCCACCAGAAGATCGGCATCGAGTATCCCGCCAGGGAGATGCCCATCACCCCATGGTCGAACAGGGATCCTCGCTTGAGTGCCGCGATCACCCCGGCCAGGAGGCCCAGGATGCCGGCGAACAACAGCGCGGCCATGGACAGTTCCAGGGTCGCGGGGAATAGAGAGCTGAACTCGGTCCAGACACTTTCACGGGTACGCAGGGATTCGCCAAGGTCGCCGTGGGCCAACTTGCCGATGTAGTCCAGGTACTGGGCATACAGCGGTTTGTTCAGGCCAAGGCGTTCCATTGCCTGAGCGTGCATTTCGGGGTCGACCCGACGTTCGCCCATCATCACTTCCACGGGGTCGCCAGGAATCATGCGAATCAACGCGAAAGTCAGCAAGGTGATGCCGAAGAATGTGGGGATCAATAACCCCAATCGGCGGGCAATAAAACTAAACATCTTGTGGTGTACCTCATCAGCCGGTTAGGCGTGCCTGGTGTCCCTGGAGTCAGGGACACCGGGAGTTTTCTTATCTACTTCACCTGGGTGGTGGCGAAGTTATTAGTGGTGAGGGGGCTAATGTGATAGCCCTCTACGTTGTTGCGCATTGCGGTGAACATTCTAGTGTGCGCCATGCTGATCCATGGCTGGTCCTGGTTAAAAATAACCTGAGCCTGTTCGTACAGCGCTGCCCGCTCGGCCGGATCGGTTTTTTCCCGGGCCTGGTCGATCAGTGCCTGGAACTTGTCATTGCACCAGCGCGCATAGTTTTCGCCGTTCTTCGCGGCTTCGCAACTGAGCATAGGCGTCAGGAAGTTATCCGGGTCGCCGTTGTCGCCCGCCCATCCGGCGGAAACCATATCGTGCTCGCCGTTTTTCGCGCGTTTGAGCATTTCGCCCCATTCCATCACGCGGATGTCGATCTTGATACCGACCTTGGCCAGGTCGGCCTGCATCATCTGCGCGCCGAGCATCGGGTTCGGGTTGGTTGGACCGCCGCCGTTGCGGGTGAACAGGGTGAAGGTGGTGCCTTCCGGTACGCCGGCTTCCTTGAGCAGGGCGCGGGCCTTGTCCAGGTCACGGGCCGGATTTTTCAGGCTGTGGTTGTAGCCCAGCAGCGTATCCGGGAACGGGTTGACCGCCACTGTTGCGTTGCCTTTGCCGAACAGCGCGTTGACATAAGCCGCCTTGTCGAACGCGATGTCGATGGCCTTACGCACACGCACATCGCTCATGTATTTGTGCGAGGTGTTCATGGCGATGTAGGAAACGGTCATCGCGTTCATCTCATCAACCTTCAGGTTGGTGTCTTTCTTGATGCTCGGGATGTCATCCGGTTTCGGATACAGCGCGACCTGGCACTCGTTGGCCTTGAGTTTTTGCAGGCGCACGTTGTTATCGGTGGCGATGGCCAGGATCAGCGCATCAGCCGGTGGCTTGCCACGGAAGTAGTCCGGGTTGGCCTTGAAGCGAACCTGCGCGTCCTTCGCGTAACGCTGGAAAATGAACGGGCCGGTGCCGACCGGTTTGTTGTTCAGGTCGCCGGTCTTGTTCGCCTTGAGCAGCTGGTCGGCGTACTCGGCGGAATAGATAGAGGAGAAGGCCATGGCGATGTCGGCCAGGAATGGCGCTTCGCGACGGGTCAGGGTGAATTTGACGGTGTTGTCGTCAACTTTCTCGACGCTTTTCAGCAGTTCCTTGAAGCCCATGCTTTCAAAGTACGGGAAGCCCACGCTCGACAGTTTGTGCCATGGGTGGTTCGGGTCCAGCTGACGCTGGAAACTCCAGACTACGTCGTCGGCGTTCATGTCGCGGGTCGGCTTGAAGTATTCGGTGGTGTGAAACTTGACGCCTTTACGCAGGTGGAACGTGTAGGTCAGACCGTCCTCGCTGATCTCCCAGGAGTCGGCCAGTGCCGGAATCACTTCAGTGGTGCCGGGCTTGAAGTCCGCCAGACGATTGAAGATGGTTTCGGCCACCGCATCGGCTGTGACTGCAGTCGTGTACTGGACCATGTCGAAGCCTTCCGGACTGGCTTCGGTGCAGACCACCAGGGGTTTGGCCGAGACGCCAACAGCGACACTCAGCAACGCGGCTGCAATGGCCGCACGTAGGGGAAGCATTTTCATCAAGAACCCTCTGCAATCGGTTAAAGGACAAAAGCCGAACGGCCGATTCGTCACTGAATCAGCCGTTCGGCAGGTGTATTACAGAATGTTGAACGGGATGGTGGTCACGAGACGGAACTCGTTGAGGCTGCCATCCGCCTGGTTATCACTGGCGCGGTGAGCGGTGTAGGTCGCGCGGATAGCCGTGGCCTTGAGCGGGCCGCTCTGTACGGCGTACGAAGTACCAATGCCGTATTCATAGTGGGTTTCGCCGTCCATCGACTGCACGCCGTCGTAACCGCCGCCGGCATAGTGAGTACCGTCGATGCCCCAGCCACGAGCCTGGTAGATGTTGAACTTCAGGCCTGGAATGCCGTATTCAGCCATGTTCAGACCATATGCAATCTGGAAGGATTTTTCGTTCGGGCCGTTGAAGTCCGACAGCAGGGAGTTGGCCAGGTAGATGCCGTTGGTTTCGTGCAGGTAGTCGAAGTACTCGTTACCGTTCACTTCCTGGTACGAGAAGGTCAGGCTGTGGGCCTGGTGAGTCAGGCCCAACGACAGGGAGTAGGTGTCGTTGTCGATTTCGCCCAGCAGCTTTTTGCCTTCGTCGACGGTTTTGTAGTAATTCAGGCCGGTGGTCAGGCTCAGTACCGAGCTGTCACCCAGAACGTGGGTGGCGCCGAAGTAGTACTGGTTCCACAGGTCTTCGGCCTGGGTGCCCCACAGGCTGATGGTCAGGCTGGCGAACGGCGTGTAGGTGATACCGGCGGTGTTGACGTGATCGGCTTCAGCGGTACCGTCGCCGTATTCGGAACGGAATTTGCGCTGGCTCTGTTCGGTACGCGGCGAGTTACGGTCAAAGGTGGCGATGTCGAAAGTCAGGTTTTCCAACTCTTCGCTGTGCAGACTGACACCCTCGAAGCTCGAAGGCAGTGGACGGTTACCGATGACATCTACTTGCGGGCTGCTGAAGTTCTGGCGACCGGCAGTCAGTGTGGTATTGGAGAAACGCGCCTTGACGTTGGCCAGGCCCAGTTTGCTCCACTGATCAACAGCGTCACCGCCATTTTCAGTCAAAGTACGGTTGTTGCCACGGCCGCCACGACCTGGCTCGGGAGCACCACCGTTGCCGGATGCGAGGTCTTTGCGATCGCGGTCCAGAGCAATGGCGTTGTACGCCGCCACTTCGGTGCTGAAACCGACAGTACCCTCGGTGAAGCCCGAGTTGTACTTGATGATCGTGCCTTGAACCCAGTTGATTCGACGGTCAGTCGTACGAGTCTCACCATTTTTACGATAGTTGAGCGTCGCGCCCCGCTTGAACGACTCATTCGCATACCAGTTACGCGTGGAACCGGTGATCGATTGGCCTTCAACAAAGCCGGTGGCTTCGCTTTGGGCGCTTTTCTCTTTCACGGTAACCGGGGTGAAAGCCTGGCTTTGGGTTTCTGCGTAAGCCGAGGCGGTTACGCTGCTGATGGCCAGGGCCAATAACGCGGTGCTGCTCAGTTTCATGGGTGAAGCTCCTTACTTTCTTTTTTTTAATGCCGGTCTTTTTTGGTGATCCGGCTATTTGGTTTAGAACACATACAAGGCTTCGCAAACGTTTGCTTTATGCCGGATTGGCGAATTACGGCAATACGTTTGCGTGAGGGCGCAATGCGCCCCCAGCGTTCTGGCTAATCGGTTATTGGTCGATACTGACGCCCGAGAACACGTTACGACCGAATGGACTCACCTTGAATCCTTCGATTTTGGCGCTCAACGGCTGGTTAACCGTCGAATGGGCGATAGGCGTGATCGGCACTTGTTGCTTGAGGTAGTGCTGCGCCTGTTTGTAGAGCACGGTGCGCTGGTCGCGGTCGGTGACGACCTTGGCCTGCTTGATGAACTTGTCGTAAGCCGGATCGCACCACATGGAGTAGTTGTTGCCACCAATGGCGTCGCAGCTGTAAAGCGTGCCGAGCCAGTTGTCCGGGTCCCCATTGTCACCGGTCCAGCCAATCAGGCTGACGTCGTGTTCGCCATTCTTGGTGCGCTTGATGTACTCGCCCCATTCATAGCTGACGATCTTCACTTTGAGTCCGATTTTCGCCCAGTCAGCCTGGAGCATTTCGGCCATCAACTTGGCGTTCGGGTTGTAAGGGCGCTGAACGGGCATCGCCCACAAGGTGATTTCGGTGCCTTCTTTCACGCCGGCAGCCTTGAGCAGTTCCTTGGCTTTTTCCGGGTTGTAGGCAACGTCCTTGATCGTGTCGTCGTAGGACCATTGGGTCGGTGGCATGGCGTTGACGGCCAATTGACCGGCGCCTTGGTAAACGGCGTTGAGAATGCCCTGTTTGTTCACCGCCATGTCCAGCGCCTGACGCACTTCGAGCTGGTCGAAAGGCTTGTGGCGCACGTTGTAGGCGATGTAGCCCAGGTTGAAGCCGGGCTTCTCGATGAGCTTGAGTGCCGGGTCGTTCTTCAACGCGGGAACGTCGGCGGGGCGCGGGCTCAATGTGATCTGGCACTCATTTGCCTTGAGCTTCTGCACCCGCACCGACGCGTCGGTGTTGATCGAGAAGATCAGGTTGTCGAGCTTGACCCGGCTCGGGTCCCAGTACTGCTTGTTGCCGGTGTAGCGGATGTTGGAATCTTTCTGGTAGCTCTTGAAGGCGAACGGGCCAGTGCCGATCGGCTTCTGGTTGATGTCGCTCGGCTTGCCTTCGGCCAGCAGTTTGTCGGCGTATTCGGCGGACAGAATAGCGGCGAAGCTCATGGCGATGTTCTGGATGAACGCGGCGTCGACGCTGTTGAGCGTCATGACCACGGTCAGCGGCCCGGTCTTCTCGACCTTGGCGATGTTCTTGTTCAGGCTCATCCCGTTGAAATACGGGAACTCGGTCGGATAAGCCTTACGGAAAGGTTGCTGCGGATCGAGCATGCGATTGAACGTGAACAGCACGTCATCGGCGTTGAAATCACGGGTCGGCGTGAAGTACTTGGTCGTGTGAAATTTCACACCTTCGCGTAGGTGAAAGGTGTACTTGAGGCCGTCCTCGGAAATATCCCAGCGAGTGGCCAGGCCGGGTACGACGTTGGTGGCGCCTTTTTCAAACTCTGCCAATCGGTTGTACAACGGCTCGGCGGCATCGTTGTCGGTCGATGTCGTGTACTGCGCAGTGTCGAAGCCAGCCGGGCTGCCTTCGGAGCAGAACACCAGGCTGTTATTGGCGGCCTGGCTGATGGAAGTGGCGGCCAACAGGCCGGTGCCCAGCAATGCGGATAAAACCAAGGTATGGCGCATGACGCTCCCTTTTCTTGTTCTCTAAGTGTCTTCAATGAACCGCCGTCCAGTCCGCGGACGTGGAGGCATCACTGAGTTCAAACCATGCCATGCAGCAAAACCGAGAGCCCACGCATGAACTGGTCAGATCCCGACGGTATGAGCCGTGGGTCCGGCAGTAAATGCGTAGAGTCCGAAAGACTTGTGGGAAAAGGCAACGCATCCGACATCACGATGGTCATCCGTGACGGAATTGGATGTAGGCGTTTTCCTACTTTCTCGGCAGATAAAACAACGGCGACGTTAAATACGTCGCCGTTGCAAAACCTTATTTGCTGACGCTGACGCCGTAGAAGGAGTTCAAGCCAAACGGGCTGATCTTGAAGTCCTGCACGTTGTCGCGCATGGGTTGGAACACCGTCGAGTGAGCGATAGGTGTCATTGGAACAGCGTCTTTGAGGACGTGTTGCGCCTGTTTGTACAGTTCGGTGCGCTTGCCCTGATCGGTCGTGCGCTTGGCCTCTTTGACGATGCCGTCGAACTTCTTGTCGCACCACTTGGAGAAGTTGTTGCCCTGCAGCGAGTCGCAGCCGAACAGCACGTTCAGCCAGTTGTCCGGGTCACCGTTGTCGCCGCTCCAGCCAATCAGCATCGCGCCGTTTTCGCCGCCTTTGGAACGCTTGATGTACTCGCCCCACTCGTAGGTCACGATCTTGGCCTTGATACCGATCTTGGCCCAGTCGGACTGCAGCATTTCAGCCATCAGTTTGGCGTTCGGGTTGTACGGACGCTGTACCGGCATCGCCCACAGGTTGATCTCGGTGCCTTCCTTGACGCCGGCTTCCTTGAGCAGCTCTTTGGCTTTCTCAGGGTTGTACGGCGCATCCTTGATGGTGGTGTCGTAAGACCACTGGGTTGGCGGCATGGCGTTGACGGCCAGTTGACCAGCACCCTGGTAGACGGAGTCGATGATCTGCTGCTTGTTGACGGCCATGTCCAGTGCCTGACGCACTTTCAATTGAGCCATCGGGTTCGGCTGATCGCTGCCCTTGATCTTGTCCATCACGTTGTAGGCGATGTAACCCAGGTTGAAACCAGCCTGGTTAGGCACCTTCAAGGTCTTGTCTTCTTGCAGCGCCTTCAGGTCGGCCGGACGTGGGAACAGAGTGATCTGGCACTCGTTCTTCTTCAGCTTCTGAATACGCACCGACGGGTCGGTGGTGATGGCGAAGATCAGGTTGTCGATCTTGACGTCGTCAGGCTTCCAGTAGTCCTTGTTCCCGGTGTAGCGGATGTTGGAGTCTTTCTGGTAGCTCTTGAACACGAACGGACCGGTGCCGACCGGCTTCTGGTTGATGTCGGCGGCCTTGCCTTCCTTGAGCAGCTGGGCAGCGTACTCGGCGGACTGGACGGAGGCGAAGCTCATGGCCATGTTCTGGATGAACGCGGCATCAACTTCTTTAAGGGTGAACTTGACGGTGTGGTCGTCGACTTTATCGATCTTGGTGATGTTGGTATCCATCCCCATGTCGGTGAAGTACGGGAATTCGGTCGGGTACGCTTTGCGGAACGGGTCGTTCTTGTCAATCATGCGATTGAAGGTGAACAGCACGTCGTCGGCGTTGAACTCACGAGTCGGCTTGAAATACGGGGTGGTGTGGAACTTCACGCCTTCACGCAGGTGGAAGGTGTAAGTCAGGCCATCATCGGAGATGTCCCACTTGGTTGCCAGACCAGGAATCACGGCGGTGCCGCCGCGCTCGAACTGGGTCAGGCGGTTGAACATGGTTTCTGCAGAGGCGTCGAAGTCGGTTCCGGTGGTGTACTGACCAGGATCAAAACCGGCCGGGCTCCCTTCGGAGCAAAACACCAGGTTAGTCGCCGCTTGGGCGAAAGGTGCGGAGGCTAACAAGCCTGCGCCGACTAAAAACGGAATGACCGCGTGTTTAAGCATGTTGGCCTCATGATTTGTTGTCATTTTTGGAATTAGAGGACGACCTCGTGAGTCGTGCCTGCGGATACTTATGCAGGGGCCATACCCATTGCAAGATCCGGAGCGACCACAGGCGTTAAACGGTGGCACGAACGTACCTTAATGTCGCATATGTATAAATTCATGCGCATTTGACCGTTTGCGCAGGGTTTTTTCGGTGCATCTGGCGCACCGCGACGGGGCAATCGGCACGACTTTCGCACCCGGTTGGAGCGAGGTGTTACTTATTTATACCCATCTTTGAGGGGCGTGGATGAGAGGTGTGGGCGTGAATGAGATTGAGTTGTAGTTGGCTGGATAGGTGTTTGTTGTTTAAAGGGTTGTTGTGTCTGTGGGGGCAGATTGTTGCGTTACTGTCTGGCAGTGGACATCTGTGGGGATGATTTGGATCCGTGAGGTGATGGAGGCTACGTGGGAGTGGCGGGTAGAACCAAGGGTGCAACCTGTCTGCTGCTTGCGGTAGCACTATTGGCTGTTTTGATCCTTACTTCCAGATGACCCCTGTCCTCTGTAGGAGCGAGGCTTGCCCGCGAAGGCGGCCTGACAGCCGACCTGTCTCTTTCTGTTGCTCCCGATTGATCGTTCCCATGCTCCGCGTGGGAATGCCGCCCGGGAGGCTCCGCGTTCCATTTTTGTGTGTTGAAAGATGTGTAAAAAACACAGCGATTTCCCACGCATTTTTCAGGTTGCCGGGTAGGAAGCAGTGTCTCTAACCTCTGACTGTCGCTGAAGAACTCAGCGAACGGGTGTGAGAACCCGGGAACAGATATGTATGAATCTAGCGCCAGCATCACCATAATTGCCGCCAGCTATACGCTGCCTGTAATGCTCTATGGCGGCTGTGTGCGGGCGGACTTCGGTCCGGCCGGTTCTCTGTTCCCGGTTTTCTCACCCTGCACATAGCTGCCACCACTTTCCGTGTGAGAAACGAAAAGTGATGGCTCCAAAAATGAACAGGGAAAGCAAATGAGCAAAATTGTCCCCGATCCACCCTTCAACACCACAACCTCCAACGCCGAAGCCACCGAAGCCACCGAAGCCGTAACGCTCCTCAAAGACCGCGAAGCCATAAATCGCGCCCTCGATTACTACCTCGATCCCCCCGATCAATACGCCCCCAAACCCCGCCGTCCCAGCACCATGTTCATGGTCGCCCCGGACATGGACAGCGAAAGTCTCCTGGCACAAGCTTGCGAGTCATTGGCGTCCGCCAGTGTCATGGCCAGTGATTTCGCAGCAAACCTGATCGGCCCGCAGCGCAATACGGTGTTGGCGATTCAGCAGATCATCATGCTGGCGGAGTTGGCGGTGAATCGGGCGCTGGATAACGTCGATCCGGCGTAGACCGCGTTATCGTTTTTCGCGGGCAGGCTCGCTCCCACTGGGGGCGAGTGTGTACATGGGTTTTGTGTACGACTCTGATCCCATGTAGGAGTGAGCCTGCTCGCGATGACGGTGGATCAATCACCACAAAATCATCAGACAAACCTGCCGGCTTTCCGCCAGGCAACAAAAAACGGCGATCACTTCAGTGACCGCCGTTTCTGTGTACGGGTTATCGAATCAAGGCATCAACACTTCAATCGCACCATCTGCCGTCATGCTCACCTGGCTGGTGCCGGCCTCAACCTCTGGCGTCACCGGAGCGCCATCCATGCCGGCCGCTTTCATCATCATCGGCCCACGCATGTACGGCTGTGGATAACCGTTGCTGTTCAGGTTCAGGCTGACGATTTTGTAACCCTTGCCACCCAACGCATCGGTTGCCAGCTGCGCGCGGGCCTTGAAGGCGGTGACAGCTTCTTTAAGCAGCGCATCTTCGCTGGCCTTGCGCGTTGGCGTGGCGATGGCGAAGTCCATGCCACCCATTTTCAGGTCGGTCAGCAGTTCGCCGGTCAGCTTCGACAGTGCGGCGAAGTCGGAGCTTTCCATGCGCAGTTCGGCGCGTTCACGCCAGCCGGTGATTTTCTGGCCCTTGGTGTCGTAGATCGGGTAGCTGTTGCGGCTGCCCTGGCGCAGGGTGACTTCCTTGACTTGTTTGGCCTGGGCCAGCGCTTTGTTCATGGTGGTGCTGACGTCGGCGGCGAGTTTGGCCGGGTCGGTGTTTTGTTCTTCGGTGTAGAGGGTCACGATCATCTGATCGCGGGCCACTTCCTGGCTGACTTCGGCACGCAGGGCGATCTGGTTGTAATGAAGTTCGTCGGCGGCCAGGGCCGGGAGGCTGGCGACGGTGCCAACGCTAAGGGCAAGAAGGGCGGCGCTGCGGCGGAAACTGTGCATGAAAACTCCTTGGAGGTGCGCAGGGGTTAAGGTCCGAGCCTGCGTGAAACCATCAGACTCTAACTTTATTGATCCGGTTCGCACAGTTACAACTTCCATACAGATGGAATGGGGGAGACCGTGTCGAGGCCATTCGCGGGCAAGCCTCGCTCCTACAGGAATGTGTCGTACGCCAATCCTTTGAACGACACATTCCTGTAGGCGCGAGGCTTGCCCGCGAAGGCGTCCTTATAGACGCAGCAGAACTTCCTGCCATGTGGCTGTTTGCCGCACTTTTGCCTGCCAGCCCCCGTGCTTGGTTATACTCCGTGCGATCCGCCTGGAGCGCTCATCAGGAGAGCTCATGCTCGCCCCCGTTCAAATCACTTCCGCCACTCGCCAAAACCTTTGGCGGCTGACCTTCATCCGCACCTTGGTACTCGCCGCTCAGGCTGGTTCCGTGGGCCTGGCCTACTGGTTCGATCTGCTGCCGTTGCCGTGGGTGCAACTGGCGATGACCCTCGGCTGCTCGACGCTGCTGTGCGCGTTCACGGCGGTTCGCCTGCGCACCTCGTGGCCGGTCACCGAGCTGGAATATGCCCTGCAACTGGCCTGTGATCTGTTTATCCACAGTGCCTTGCTGTATTTCTCCGGCGGTTCGACCAACCCGTTCGTTTCCTATTACCTGGTGCCGCTGACCATCGCCGCCGTGACGTTGCCGTGGCGCTATTCGGTGATTCTGTCCGGTATCGCGCTGGCGCTTTATACGTTGTTGCTGGCACGGTTCTATCCGCTGGAAACCTTCCCCATCGCCCGGGAAAACCTGCAGATCTACGGCATGTGGCTGAGTTTCGCCCTTGCCGCCGCCGTCATTACCTTCTTTGCCGCGCGCATGGCCGAAGAGCTGCGCCGCCAGGAAGAACTGCGCGCCATCCGTCGTGAAGAAGGCCTGCGCGACCAGCAATTGCTGGCCGTCGCGACCCAGGCGGCCGGCGCCGCCCATGAGTTGGGCACGCCGTTGGCCACCATGAGCGTGTTGCTCAAGGAAATGCGCCAGGACCATCCCGACCCGCTGTTGCAGGATGATTTAAGCGTGTTGCAAGATCAGGTCAAACTCTGCAAAGAGACCTTGCAGCAACTGGTGCGCGCCGCCGAGGCCAATCGACGCCTGGCGGTGGAAATGCAGGACGTCACCGACTGGCTCGACGAAGCGCTGAACCGCTGGCACTTGATGCGCCCGGAAGCCAGTTACCGTTTCCAACGGCTGGGCCAGGGCACGGTGCCACGCATGGCACCGCCGCCAGACCTGACGCAAGCCTTGCTGAATTTGCTCAACAACGCCGCCGATGCGTGCCCCGAAGGGCTGCAAGTGACGCTGGACTGGAATGCCGAGGACCTGACCATCAGCATTCGCGACCATGGCGCCGGCGTGCCGCTGGCCATTGCCGAACAGATTGGCAAGCCGTTTTTTACCACCAAGGGCAAAGGTTTCGGCCTCGGCCTGTTTTTGAGCAAGGCCAGCGTGACACGCGCCGGCGGCTCAGTGAAACTCTACAGTCATGAGGAAGGCGGCACGCTCACCGAGCTGCGCCTGCCCCGTGTCGCCCGAGGAGACGAACATGAGTGACGAGATCCAAGTTGAAGGCGAAGAACTGCCGCATTTGCTGCTGGTAGACGACGACGCAACCTTTACCCGTGTGATGGCCCGCGCCATGGCCCGCCGTGGTTTTCGCGTCAGCACCGCCGGTTCCGCCGAAGAAGGGCTGACCATCGCCCAGGCCGACATCCCGGATTACGCCGCGCTGGACCTGAAAATGGACGGCGACTCAGGCCTGGTGTTGCTGCCCAAACTGCTCGAACTTGACCCGGAAATGCGCGTGGTGATCCTCACCGGCTACTCGAGCATTGCCACCGCCGTCGAGGCCATCAAGCGCGGCGCTTGCAACTATCTGTGCAAGCCGGCTGACGCTGACGACGTACTGGCCGCGCTGCTTTCCGAGCATGCTGACCTCGACACCCTGGTGCCAGAAAACCCGATGTCGGTGGACCGCCTGCAATGGGAGCACATCCAGCGCGTACTGACCGAACACGAAGGCAACATCTCCGCCACTGCCCGCGCCTTGGGCATGCACCGCCGCACGCTGCAGCGCAAACTGCAAAAGCGTCCGGTCCGCCGCTGAACGGACGCTGAACGATTAACGCCAGCCCTCGCGATAACCCGAACCGATCATCTATGATCGGTTCGGGTGTGTTCTTTTCTTTATCGAGCCTTTTCCATGAATCAGAACGCTGAGTATTCCGCGGTCAACGATGCTGTGCGCGGGCAGTTTTTTCGCAAAGTCTGGGCGATGACCACGCCGTATTGGCGCAGCGAAGAGAAGGGCAAGGCCTGGACATTGCTGATCGCCGTGATTGCGCTGTCACTGTTCAGCGTGGCGATTTCGGTGTGGGTTAACAGTTGGTACAAGGATTTTTACAACGCCCTGCAAAAGAAGGACGAAGCGGCTTTCTGGCAACTGATTCTGTACTTCTGCGGGATCGCGGCGGTGGCGATTCTCGGTGCGGTGTATCGGCTCTACCTGACGCAGATGCTGACGATTCGCTGGCGGGCCTGGCTAACCGAGCAGCACTTCGCCCGTTGGCTCGGTCATAAAAACTACTACCAACTGGAGCAGGGCGGTTACACCGATAACCCTGACCAGCGGATTTCCGAAGACCTCAATAGCTTCACCTCCAATACGCTGGGCCTGGGGCTGGGCCTGATCCGCAACGTCGTCAGTCTGGTGTCGTTTTCGATCATTCTGTGGGGCGTGTCGGGCAGCATCGAAGTGTTCGGTTTCACCATCCCCGGCTACATGTTCTGGTGCGCTCTGGTTTATGCCGCCGTCGGCAGCTGGCTGACGCACTTGATTGGCCGTCGTTTGATTGGCCTCAACAACAATCAACAACGCTTCGAAGCTGACCTGCGTTTTTCCATGGTGCGGGTTCGCGAGAACTCGGAAAGCATCGCGCTGTACAACGGCGAACCCAATGAAAACCGCCGTCTGAGCGGGCGCTTCGGGCTGGTCTGGCATAACTTCTGGGACATCATGAAAGTGTCCAAGCGCCTGACCTTCTTCACCTCCGGTTATGGCCAGATCGCAATCATTTTCCCGTTTATGGTCGCCGCGCCGCGTTACTTCGCCGGCAAGATCGAGCTTGGCGAGCTGATGCAAATCAACTCAGCGTTCGGCAACGTGCAGGAGAACTTCAGCTGGTTCATCAGCGCCTACCAGGACTTGGCCGCTTGGCGAGCCACCTGTGATCGTCTGCTGAGTTTCCGCCAGGCGATGACCGACAACGAAGAGCGAGCGCCGGCGATTGATGTGCAGAATTCGGGTACAGCCTTGAAGGTGCACAACCTGGGCCTCGATCTGGCCGACGGTCGTCACTTGCTGACCAACGCCGACATGACCGTGGAGGAGGGCGAGCGCGTCATGCTCAGCGGTCGTTCCGGCAGCGGCAAGTCGACCTTGCTGCGGGCGATGGGGCACCTGTGGCCGGCGGGTCATGGCAGCATTCGTCTGCCGACGGCGCGTTACCTGTTCCTGCCTCAAAAGCCGTATCTGCCGATTGGCACGTTGCGCGAGGCACTGAGTTATCCACAGGCCGGCGGGACTTATCCGCATGAGCGGTATGTGCATGTGCTGGAAACTTGCCGCTTGCCGCACCTCGTTGCGCGCCTGGACGAGGCCAATCACTGGCAGCGCATGCTGTCGCCGGGTGAACAGCAACGGCTGGCCTTCGCTCGTGCGCTGCTCTATGCACCACAGTGGTTGTACATGGACGAGGCGACGTCGGCGATGGACGAAGAGGATGAGGCTTCGCTGTATCAGGCCTTGATCGATGAAATACCGGGGTTGAGCATCGTCAGCGTCGGGCATCGCAGCAGTCTGAAGCGTTTCCACCCACGGCATGTGCGCATTGAAAATGGTCATCTGGTGGACCAGACCGTGATCGCATAACACCACAATCCGTGTGGGAACGAGCTTTTGTGGCGAGGGGATTTATCCCCGCTCGGCGACGCAGCCGTCGCAAAACCACTGCACTCGGCATACCTGATGCACCGAGGCTGTGGGTTTTGGGATGGCTGCGCCATCCAGCGGGGATAAATCCCCGCGCCACAGTTGCTCTTACAAAAGTGGGTGGTGGTGATCGTACAACCGCGTTGAGCTATGATGCGGTTTCAGCCGCAATTTTCGAGACAGACGTTCACCATGGAAAACCCGATCGACGCACCACGCCTCCCTCGCAAGCGCCGCAGCCTCGCACAGGAATTGGTGACGGTGCTGTCCGAGCAGATCCGCGACGGCCACCTCAAACGTGGCGACAAATTGCCCACCGAGTCGGCGATCATGGATGCCCATGGCGTCAGCCGAACCGTGGTTCGCGAAGCAATTTCACGTTTGCAGGCCGCTGGCCAGGTGGAAACCCGTCACGGCATCGGCACCTTCGTGCTCGACACCCCGAGCCCGAGCGGTTTTCGCATCGACCCGGCGACCGTGGTCACCCTGCGTGACGTATTGGCGATTCTGGAACTGCGCATCAGCCTCGAAGTGGAGTCCGCCGGCCTCGCTGCACAGCGCCGCAGCCCGGAACAGTTGGCCTTGATGCGCGCCGCGCTGGACGCCTTGAATGAAAGCGCCGCCCACGCCAGTGATGCCGTGGCGTCCGACTTCCAGTTCCACCTGCAAATCGCCCTGTCGACTGGTAACCGCTACTTCACCGACATCATGACCCACCTGGGCACCAGCATCATTCCGCGCACCCGCCTGAACTCCGCGCGCCTGGCCCATGATGATCAGCAGCACTACATGAGTCGCCTGAGCCGCGAACACGAAGAGATTTACGACGCGATTGCGCGCCAGGATTCGGATGCGGCGCGGGCGGCAATGCGTTTGCATTTGACGAACAGTCGGGAGCGGCTGCGCCACGCGCATGAAGAGGCTGAGGCGCAGCGCTGAGAGTTGCGGTTGGTGGGACCCAGTTTTTTTTGTAGCGCTTTTGCTAACGCACCACGATGAGACGAAGGGGGTGTGATTCTTTTTTGATCCCGTCAATTTCTACCTCATACCAAAACTCAGCCGTACTTTTGTTAACGATGGGCTCGAGTGTATACGTGGTGATTTTTGAAATGTGCTGCTCGGTGTCTTTAATATCAATTCCGCCGCGCCATAATTCTTCGTAACCGCTCTCATTGTGAAATTTTATAAAGTATTTGCATCGTTGTCCGCTAGCTTGACCTTTATATTTAACGGCAAGCTTAAATCTAAATTGCTGGATTTCTCCGAAGTTCTTTAGGTAGAGGGTAGTTCCGTCTGTTTCAGGGGCAGTGGGCGCGGCTAGTTCTGGTGATACTGGCGATTTTACAGGTTTTTCCACTTTTGTTAGTTCGACAGTGCTCATGGCGAATCTCCATATATAAAAAGTAATTTTGCGATAACTTATCCGCGACATCAGTTCATCAGATGCTTTTAATGTTGGCTACTGTCAGAATTGACAGTTGCGACCAGAGGTCGTTACGCGCTGGACCGCGCGCGTAGCCCATGACGATCAACAGCGCATGAGTCGCCTGAGCCGTGAGCACGAAGAGATTTACGACGCGATTGTGCGCCAGGATTCGGATGCGGCGCGGGCGGCGATGCGTTTGCATTTGACCAATAGCCGCGAGCGGCTGCGCCATGCGCATGAAGAGGCTGAGGCGCAGCGTTAATGCTTTTTATCGCCGATAGCTGAGTTTTGTATAAGTCGCAATATTCCAAAGCGCCGGGTTAATCAGGTGATGCACGCGCTATAGAAGATCTCGGTGGCCATAGCGGACAGTAATCTGATTAACAGAACTGTCCGCGTCTCTTATTGTACGAGCCTAAATTCCACCTTAGGGGAGTGTCTCACTTCCCCATCTCTTGTCACAGTGTATTGCACTTTAACACTGGCGCCTTCTGCCAAACCTGTTTCGAAGAAGTTTTTTTCGGCTCCGTATCCGTATGCATCTGATGGAATTTCTATAGTCACTGAATACACGATGGATTTGCCTGTAGAGGTTTTTACAATAAATGCTAATTCATCCCCCTTGTTCGCATCTGCGATGGGTTCCACTGTTATTGAGACTGATCCAATAATTTGGCTAACGCTCAAAACACCTTCTTCAACATTTTTAACTTTTGGGGGCGCCAAGTCGTTCTTTTGTACTGTCATGAATAAAGTCCTTCAACAATAAGTCGAACCATTTTGATAAACGCTCTTTTATAAGCGTTCTAAGGGGCCGGTTCGTTAACTCCTGAGGTGATTAAGTCACCGCAGTTGATGTCGTGCTACTGTCAGAATTTACAGTTCAGACGAACGGTCAGTGTTTTGTGTCGTGTGTTTACCTGTCCCGAGATTTGCGTTCAAAGGCAGGCTCGCTTCCATTTGGGATCTAATCAGTGGAATACCAAAGACTAATGGGTGCGAGCCTGCTCGTGATGGGGCAATCGCCTCAGCCGGTTTTCAGAACTGAACGATCCACCCGTACCGCCAATTCAGTCTTCGCCGATTTAACCTCGAAGGTCACACCCCCCTGCTTATCCACAACTCCGCGGGCAATGGGCACACCCTTGGACAACAACTCCAACGGCGCACCCTCCAGCGATTGCCCTGAAGCCAGTTCCAGTTTCAATTTAATCGTCATCATCAATCTCCTTATCAAGCCACGTTGCCAGTGGGGTTGTAATCCTTGAGCAGCAAGTAAGTACTCCAGCCCCACCAGTCATCGACGGTGGCGGTGTCGTTCAGGTTGTTGACGTCCTTGCGCCGCAGCACTTTGCTGCCTTCAACCCGGAACAACGGTGAAAAGTTGTTCGCAGGATTCAATACGGCTTGCAGATCCGGGGTCTTTTTCAAGGCGCCAAAATTATCGGGAACCGTGACGGTGCCGCTGAGATACGCCGCAAACACTTCATCCGCCGACACCTGCACCGCCTGATTCACCTGGACACGATTGGCGCTGTCGATGGCGTCGAAGTAGCGTTTGTCGCCGTACCCACGCCAGTGATCGCCGGTGCCGTTGCGCACATTGAGGCCGAACTTGCTGTCTTCGTCGTGCATGAAGCGGGTAATCAGTGAGCCCAGATCACTGGGCGTGACCACCGCAGCCAACTGTTTGCGCGGTACTCGCAAATGGCCGGCAGAAAACAGGTCGGTCAGGTAGTGATCGGCAAAGGCATTCATCGCGTAGGCCAGTTCCAGCTGCTTTTCATCGTTGCTGCTGTGAGCCTTCACCGCTTGTTGCAGAGCTGCCGTGTGCCCGGAGATATAGGCCAGCAGCGCCCATTCGGCAAAGTGGTCAGCATTATTGGCGGCCAGTTTCAGATAGCGCCCCAAGGGAAACAGCGCCGAGACGAAACTGCCGCCGCCCGTGATTCTGTTCCACTCTTCTGACAACGTATCTCCGAGTGCGTCATACGCCTCGTGAGGCTGTTTGCCGTCTTTGATTGCCTGTTTAACTGCGGCGATTTCCTTCTGCATGACGCCGAGGATCAGCTTGGCTTCGGCATTGGACGCCGGCAGCACCGCCAGCGAGTTGAAGGCATTGGTAAAGCGCTGGACGCGGTCGGCAGGCGTGGCGCCTTCGCTGACTGGTTGATCGGGAATGCCATAAAAGTCACCGCCCAGAGCGATGACCTGACCGTAAGTCAGCGCCAGTCCATTGGGTAAATGCAGCGCTACCTGCGAGGCGGGCACAGCGGGCGCGTCCTTGATAAAACGCAGCAACGTACCGTCACCGATGGCGGTGTGCTCGCCGCCCTCAAACCTTAGCTGTGGCTTGCCTTTCAAGGCTTTGCCAGGCGTAGCGTTAGTTGTTTGAGGTGCGTCGTGATGTTCGCCGAGCTTCAGCATAAGCGAACTGTTGGCGGTGACGGCGATACCGTCTTCAGTAAAAAGATCGTCCAGGTTCGCGAGGATCTGTTCTGGTTTTTCCTGCGGTTGAGCGTGTAGACCTGACATTTCTGGCTCCTTGATATGTCGTCGGTATGATTCAAGATAGCTGTATGTATATACAGCTAATCAGAGCTTAGGTGAGAAATTTCCTACGTCAAGAAAATCCCCTTCCGACACAAATTTCCAGGCGCGACGATGAAATGCAGTTGACGGTTATTATTTAAGTTGTACGATGACCTACAACTCGGCCACAGGCTGAACGCTTTTCTCACACAAACGTCGCTACCCAGGGTGTTCGAATAATGAATCCACAAGAACTGAAGTCCATCCTCTCTTCTGGCCTGCTGTCTTTCCCGGTCACCGATTTCAATGCTCAGGGCGACTTCCATCGCGCGGGCTATATCAAGCGTCTCGAATGGCTGGCCCCATACGGCGCCACGGCGTTGTTCGCCGCAGGCGGCACCGGTGAGTTCTTCTCTCTGGCGGCCAGCGAATATTCGGAAATCATCAAGACCGCCGTCGACACCTGCGAAAACAGCGTGCCGATTCTGGCTGGTGTGGGCGGTTCGACTCGCCAGGCCATCGAGTACGCACAGGAAGCCGAGCGCCTGGGCGCCAAAGGCTTGTTGCTGCTGCCGCACTACCTGACCGAAGCCAGCCAGGACGGCGTTGCCGCCCACGTTGAAGCCGTGTGCAAATCGGTGAACATCGGCGTGGTGGTTTACAACCGCAACGTCTGCCGCCTGACCGCGCCATTGCTGGAACGCCTGGCCGAGCGCTGCCCGAACCTGATCGGCTACAAGGATGGCCTGGGCGATATCGAGTTGATGGTATCGATCCGTCGCCGCCTCGGTGATCGCTTCAGCTATCTGGGCGGTTTGCCGACCGCTGAAGTCTATGCCGCTGCTTACAAGGCATTGGGCGTACCGGTCTACTCCTCGGCGGTGTTCAACTTCATCCCGAAAACGGCGATGGATTTTTACCACGCCATTGCCCGCGAAGATCACGCCACTGTTGGCAAGATCATCGACGACTTCTTCCTGCCGTACCTGGACATCCGTAACCGCAAAGCCGGTTATGCGGTGAGCATCGTCAAGGCCGGGGCAAAAATTGCCGGTTATGACGCAGGTCCTGTGCGTGCACCGCTGACCGATCTGCTGCCAGAAGAGTACGAAGCTCTGGCCGCGCTGATCGACAAGCAAGGTGCGCAGTAACACACCCGATTAATAAGGCCGCTGAGCAATCAGCGGCCTTTTGCGTGAGGAGATTGTTGTGGCTGATACAAAGCGTTTCGATAACTACATCAACGGTGAATGGGTGGCGGGCAGTGATTACTGCGCCAACATCAACCCGTCCGAACTGACCGACACCATCGGCGACTACGCCAAGGCTGATCTGGCCCAGGTCCACGCCGCCATCGACGCCGCTCGCGCTGCGTTTCCGGCCTGGTCGACTTCGGGCATTCAGGCTCGCCATGATTCTCTGGATAAAGTCGGCACCGAAATCCTCGCCCGCCGCGAAGAGCTTGGCACCTTGCTGGCCCGGGAAGAGGGCAAGACCCTGCCTGAAGCCATCGGCGAAGTGACCCGCGCCGGTAACATCTTCAAGTTCTTCGCCGGTGAGTGCCTGCGCCTGTCCGGTGACTATCTTCCGTCGGTGCGCCCGGGTGTGAACGTCGAAGTCACTCGCGAAGCCTTGGGCGTCGTTGGCCTGATCACCCCGTGGAACTTCCCGATCGCGATCCCTTCGTGGAAAATCGCCCCGGCCCTGGCCTACGGCAACTGCGTCGTGCTGAAACCGGCCGATCTGGTGCCGGGTTGCGCCTGGGCGCTGGCGGAAATCATCTCCCGCGCAGGCTTCCCGGCCGGCGTCTTCAACCTGGTGATGGGCAGCGGTCGCGTGGTTGGCGATGCGCTGGTGCAGAGCCCGAAAGTCGACGGCATCAGCTTCACCGGTTCTGTCGGTGTCGGTCGTCAGATCGCCGTCAGCTGCGTCTCGCGTCAGGCCAAGGTTCAGCTGGAAATGGGTGGCAAGAACCCGCAGATCATTCTCGACGATGCCGACCTGAAGCAAGCGGTCGAGCTGTCGGTGCAGAGCGCGTTCTATTCCACCGGTCAGCGTTGCACGGCGTCGAGCCGCTTCATCGTCACCGCCGGGATTCACGACAAGTTCGTCGAAGCCATGGCCGAGCGCATGAAGTTGATCAAGGTCGGTCACGCGTTGAAAACCGGCACCGACATCGGTCCGGTCGTCTCGCAAGCGCAGCTTGAACAGGACATGAAGTACATCGACATTGGCCAGTCCGAAGGTGCTCGTCTGGTCAGCGGCGGTGGCTTGGTGACTTGCGACACCGAAGGCTACTACCTCGCGCCAACGCTGTTTGCCGACAGCACAGCAGCGATGCGCATCAGCCGTGAAGAGATCTTTGGCCCGGTGGCGAACATCGTTCGCGTCGCCGATTACGACGCCGCGCTGGCCATGGCCAACGACACCGAATTCGGTCTGTCGGCGGGCATCGCCACCACGTCGCTGAAGTACGCCAACCACTTCAAGCGCCACTCCCAGGCCGGGATGGTGATGGTCAACCTGCCGACGGCGGGCGTGGATTACCACGTTCCATTCGGCGGGCGTAAAGGTTCATCCTATGGTTCCCGCGAGCAAGGTCGCTACGCGCAAGAGTTCTACACCGTGGTGAAGACCAGCTACATCGGTTCGTAACGCAACACCCTCTGTGGGCGCGAGCCTGCTCGCGAAGGTCTTGAGGACGCGGCGGTAAACCTGATGCCCCGCGTCATCGTTGACCACCATCGCGAGCAGGCTTGCTCCCACAGAAAACCAAAGATTCACCCGCGCATAAAAATAATCAGTGGGAGTACATCTACATGCAAGCGACCAAGCCGACTCACGTCCGCTATTTGATTTTGCTCATGCTTTTCCTGGTGACCACGATCAACTACGCCGACCGGGCCACTATCGCCATCGCGGGCTCCAGCCTGCAAAAAGACCTCGGCATCGACGCGGTCACCCTCGGTTACATCTTCTCTGCATTCGGTTGGGCTTACGTGGCCGGGCAAATTCCCGGTGGCTGGCTGCTGGACCGTTTCGGCTCGAAAAAGATCTACGCGCTAAGCATTTTCACCTGGTCGCTGTTCACCGTTCTGCAGGGCTATGTCGGCGAATTCGGCATGTCCACCGCAGTGGTTGCGCTGTTCATGCTGCGCTTCCTGGTGGGCCTGGCCGAAGCGCCATCCTTCCCGGGTAACGCCCGTATCGTCGCGGCCTGGTTCCCGACGGCTGAACGCGGCACGGCCTCGGCGATCTTCAACTCGGCGCAGTACTTTGCCACCGTGTTGTTCGCACCGCTGATGGGCTGGATCGTCTACAGCTTCGGCTGGCAGCACGTGTTTATCGTCATGGGCGTGATCGGCATCATCTTCTCGGGGATCTGGCTGAAGGTGATCTACAGCCCGCGCCAGCACCCGATGATCAACGACGCCGAGTTCAAGCACATCGCCGACAACGGCGGCATGGTCGACATGGACCAGGACAAAGGCAAAGGCAAAAAAGGCGACGGTCCGAAGTGGGACTACATCCGCCAGTTGCTGACCAACCGCATGATGCTCGGCGTGTATCTGGGCCAGTACTGCATCAACGGCATCACGTACTTCTTCCTGACCTGGTTCCCGGTGTACCTGGTGCAAGAACGCGGCATGACCATCCTCAAGGCCGGTTTCATTGCTTCGTTGCCGGCGATCTGCGGCTTTATCGGGGGGGTGCTTGGCGGGGTGATTTCCGATTACCTGCTGCGCAAGGGCCATTCCCTGACCTTCGCTCGCAAGGCACCGATCATCGCGGGTTTGCTGGTCTCCAGCAGCATCGTGGCGTGCAACTATGTTGATGTCGAGTGGATGGTCGTCGGCTTCATGGCCCTGGCCTTCTTCGGCAAAGGCGTGGGTGCGCTGGGTTGGGCGGTGGTGTCCGACACCTCGCCGAAACAGATTGCCGGCCTGAGCGGTGGCCTGTTCAACACCTTCGGCAACATCGCTTCGATCACCACCCCGATCGTGATCGGCTACATCATCAGCTCCACCGGTTCGTTCAAATGGGCGCTGGTGTTTGTCGGTTGCAACGCACTGGTTGCAGTGTTCAGCTACCTGGTGATCGTCGGTCCGATCAAACGTGTGGTGCTGAAAGAGCCGCCAGTCAGCGGTCCTGAAACCAATAACAAATTGTCTCAAGCGCATTCCTGAGGAGCGGCGTCATGCAGTTGATTGAACATTCCGACTCGCCGCGCTACATCCGCCTGCACGAGCGGGACAACGTCGTGATCGTGGTCAACGACCAAGGCGTACCGGCCGGTACCGAGTTTCCAGATGGCCTGGTGACGGTGGACTTCGTGCCGCAGAGCCATAAAGTCACCCTCGAGGACATTCCCGAAGGCGGCCAGGTGATTCGCTACGGCCAGACCATTGGCTATGCGTTGCAGCCGATCCCGCGCGGCAGCTGGGTCAAGGAAGATCAACTGCGCATGCCCACCGCGCCACCGCTGGACAGCCTGCCGCTGTCCACCGAAGTACCGGCGGCCCAGGCACCGCTGGACGGTTACACCTTTGAGGGGTATCGCAACGCCGACGGTACCGTTGGCACGCGCAATATTCTCGGGATTACGACGACCGTCCAGTGCGTGACCGGCGTGCTCGACCATGCGGTCAAGCGCATCAAGGATGAGTTGCTGCCCAAGTACCCGAACGTCGATGACGTGGTGGCGCTCACCCACAGCTACGGCTGCGGGGTGGCGATCACTGCCACTGACGCGTACATCCCGATCCGCACCGTGCGCAATCTGGCGCGCAACCCGAACCTGGGTGGCGAAGCCTTGGTTATCAGCCTGGGCTGCGAGAAATTGCAGGCCGGGCAGGTGATGCACGAGGGCGACAGCTCGGTGGATTTGAGCGAGCCGTGGTTGTACCGCTTGCAGGATTCGAGTCACGGTTTCACTGAGATGATCGAGCAGATCATGGCGCTGGCCGAGACCCGTTTGAAGAAGCTCGATCAGCGTCGCCGGGAAACTGTGCCGGCGTCCGAGCTGATCCTGGGCATGCAGTGCGGCGGCAGCGATGCGTTTTCCGGCATCACCGCCAACCCTGCGCTGGGTTATGCCTCTGATTTGTTGTTGCGCGCTGGCGCGACGGTGATGTTTTCCGAAGTCACCGAGGTGCGCGACGCGATTTATCTGCTGACCTCCCGCGCGGAAACTGAGGAGGTTGCTCAGGAGCTGGTGCGGGAAATGGACTGGTACGACCGTTACCTGGCCAAGGGTGAGGCGGACCGCAGCGCCAACACCACGCCGGGCAACAAGAAGGGCGGGTTGTCGAACATTGTCGAAAAGTCCTTGGGCTCGATCGTCAAATCCGGTAGCAGTGCGATCAATGGCGTGCTCGGCCCTGGCGAGCGCTTCAAGCGCAAAGGGCTGATCTTCTGCGCGACCCCGGCCAGTGATTTTGTCTGCGGGACGTTGCAGTTGGCGGCGGGGATGAACCTGCATGTGTTCACCACCGGGCGCGGCACGCCTTATGGTTTGGCGATGGCGCCGGTGGTCAAGGTATCGACCCGGACCGAACTGGCACAGCGCTGGCCGGACCTGATCGACATCGATGCCGGGCGTATTGCGACCGGACGCGCTTCGATTGAAGACCTTGGGTGGGAGTTGTTCCACTACTACCTGGACGTGGCGAGCGGCAAGAAGCAGACGTGGGCCGAGCAGCACAAACTGCATAACGACATCACCCTGTTCAACCCGGCGCCGATAACATGAGATAGCGCTGGGTGAACTATGCTGGATTCGACTCGGAATGCGATCACCCAAGTAGAATTCACCGGCAGATAAGGCGCGCCGCCTCTCCATCGCTACAGCGATTACTGATCGTCAGTAGCAATGGAGGATGGCTTTCGATCAGCACCCTAAATACCTTGTCGATCAAGTGTTAATGCGGTGCTTTTAGCTTTTTATGGATGCCTCAGACTAAACCAATGACCACGCCAGATTATCCAGATAAACGTCGCCAGCGGTCACGGAGAAGTTGCCAGAAAAGCCGACGAACAATAGTTTATCAAAGGGTATTTCTGCAATTTCGAACGCTTTGTCTTCGGAACTGATAGGGGCGCCGTATACGACTTCTTCTTTCTTCATTGCAATAATATAGGCAGTACCACTTTCATTGCCGCCAGCTGCCTTGATCTGGAATCTCAGGCTATTCACATAGTTTCCAAATGAAAGTTTCAATCTGGAACCACTTGGCAAATATAGACTTTTATCGCCGAAGCCCGCCCCATCGGGAGCTTTTACTATTCCTGACGTTTTATCGTCCGGTTGATCTTCGACAGTAACGATTAAATTGTTACTGAATTGCACGGGTAGTTGCAACAAAAAAGACTGGAGGGGTTCTCTTTCCCAGTCCTCCTTGTTCTCTGAAACAGTACCGGTTTTTGAAGCGCCTGAAAATTTATCGCCTGTTGATTTAACTGACATATTTTTTACTCCTGTAATTTGTTTTATTTGCGGGATTATTAAGTGCCCGATGACTAAGCATTGGCTACTGTCAGATCTGACAGTAGCGACGAACGGTCCACATAAATATCAGCTCGAAATCAGTGGGATTTATAGAAAATCAGTGCAGGACGTGACCATGTCAGCGAAGTCGTTCTCTCACACGCAAAGGTCCCCAGTCGCTTATCATTTGCCCCCTAACGACGCCCACCCAAGGTTCCCCCCGGCATGCTGGCTATCTTCCTCGAAACCCTGAACATCACCGCGCCGGTGTTTGCCATGCTGTTTCTGGGGGTGTTGCTCAAGCGCATCGACTGGATCAACGACAACTTCATCCACACCGCGTCGGCCCTGGTGTTCAACGTCACCATGCCGGCGCTGCTGTTTCTGGGCATCCTGCATGCCGACCTGCACGCCGCGTTGCAACCGGCGCTGCTGATCTACTTCTCGCTGGCCACCCTGGCGTGTTTTGCCATCGCCTGGGGCTGGGCGATCTGGAAGTGCCCGCGTGAAGATCGAGGGATTTATACCCAAGGCGCTTTTCGCGGCAACAACGGAGTCATCGGCCTTGCGTTGGCGGCCAGCATGTACGGCGATTACGGGATTTCTCTCGGGGCGATTCTCGCGGCGCTGGTGATCCTGTTTTACAACACGCTCTCGACCATTGTGCTGGCGGTGTACAGCCCGGTGATCAAGTCCGATCCGTGGAGCATCTGCAAAAGCGTGATGGTCAACCCGCTGATCATCAGCGTGTTGGCGGCGGCGCCCTTTGCCTATTTCAAGATCGGCTTGCCGGGATGGCTGGAAACGTCTGGCCAGTACCTGGCGCAAACCACGTTGCCGTTGGCGTTGATCTGCATCGGCGGCACGCTATCACTGGCGGCATTGCGCAAAAGCGGCAAGATGGCGCTCAGCTCAAGTCTGGTGAAGATGATCGGCTTGCCAGTGTTGGCGACGTTGGGGGCATGGCTTTGGGGATTTCGCGGGGCTGAGTTGGGGATTCTGTTTCTGTACTTCGGCAGCCCGACCGCCGCGGCCAGTTTTGTCATGGCCCGCCAGGCAAACGGCAATCATGAACTGGCGGCGGCGATCATCGTGATCACCACGTTGATGGCGGCGGTCACCACCAATGTCGGGATCTTTTTGTTGCAGTGGGGTGAGTGGATCTAGCGTCGGGATTTTCGCTGGTGTCCAGGGCTGGCAAGCCTCGCCCTGTAGGAGCGAGGCTTGCCCGCGAAGGCGCCAGTCCTGTCACCACAACTTTTGAAGACTCACTCAGGCTTCTGATAGCTGTCGATCACTTCCTGCGCCGCCCGAAACGCATCAATCGCCGCCGGCACACCGGCGTACACCGCGCAATGCAGCAACGCCTCGCGAATCTCTTCCACGGTGCAGCCGTTGTTCAGCGCGCCGCGGACGTGGCCTTTTAACTCCTGCGGGCACTTCAACGCCGTCAGCGCGGCGAGGGTGATCAGGCTGCGGGTTTTCAGCGGCAGGCCTTCGCGGTTCCACACGGCGCCCCAGGCGTGTTCATTGACGAAGTCCTGCAGCGGCTGGGTGAACTCAGTGGCATTGCCCAGTGCGCGGTCGACGAACGCATCGCCCATCACCTGGCGGCGGACTTCTACACCAGGCTTTTTGTTGTCAGTCATGGCATTTCCCTCTTGTGGTGTTGGCGACGCCAGGCGCGCAGCGATGTGAACAGCAGAAACGCCACCAGCGCCGGCAGGACGAAAAACAGCATCAAGTGTTCAAGCTTGCCGGCCAGGGGCATGCCGGTGGTGAACGACACCACGTGAAGACCGTAAGCGAGATACAACCCCAAAAACAGCAGACCTTCGGCGCGGGTCACCCGGTAACCGGTGTAGAACAGCGGCAGGCACAGCACCGCCACACCGAGCATCACCGGCAGGTCGAAATCCAGGGCATTGGGCGAGACCGACAGCGGCGAGGGGGCGACAAGCGCGGTCAGGCCGAGTACGCCCAGGAGGTTGAACAGGTTGCTGCCTATCACGTTACCCACGGCAATGTCCCGCTGACCGCGCAAGGCCGCGATCAATGAGGTGGCCAGTTCCGGCAGGGAGGTGCTGATGGCGACGATGGTCAGGCCGATGACCCGCTCCGACAGACCCAGATCGGTCGCAACCGCCACCGCGGCGCCCAGCAACAAATGGCCGGCGTAGACCAGCATCGCCAGTCCGGCGACGATCATCAGCACGCTGCTGAACCACGGTGCCTGGGGGGTTCCGTCGTGGGAGGGCGGACGGGTCGAGTGCCGCGACTGGCGCAGCAACAAGCCCAGGTACAGCGCCAGGGCCGCCAGCAGAACGATGCCGTCCATGCGGGTCAGCTCTTCATTCCACGCCAATACAAACACCAGCAGGCTGGCGCCGATCATCAGCGGAATATCCAGGCGCACCAGTTGCCGTGAAACCCGCAGCGGAATGATCAGCGCCGAAAGCCCCAAGGTGACGAGGATGTTGAAGATGCTGCTGCCGATCACGCTGCCGACGGCGATGTCGGCGTTTTGCGCCAGGGTGGCTTGCAGGCTGACCGCCATCTGCGGTGCGCTGCTGCCCAAGGCGACGATGGTCAGCCCGATGATCAGCGGCCGCACCTGCAAGCGCGCCGCCAGGCGCACGGCGCCACGGACCATCAGTTCGGCACCGGCGATCAGCAACAGCAGGCCGCCGAGCAACTCAATCAGGCTGATCAGGGGTAAATCGGCAAGTCCGAAAATGGTCGGGGCTCCGTCTGTTAATCGTCGAGGGCTTGCACGCGAACCCGTGCGGTGCCGCTACGGAGCATACCCAGTTGTTCGGCGGCCTCGTGTGAAAGATCAATCAGGCGCCCGCGGGTGTGCGGCCCGCGGTCGTTGATTCGGACCACGCAGGACTTGTCGTTATTCAGATTGGTGACCTTCACCCGCGTGCCGAACGGCAATTGGCGATGGGCGGCGGTCAGGGAATTCTTGTTGAAACGCTCGCCGCTGGCAGTGCGTTTGCCTTGGTGTTTGGCGCCGTAATAGGACGCCGTACC
Source organism: Pseudomonas sp. GW823-FHT02C02 (assembly GCF_058797635.1). NCBI lineage: Bacteria > Pseudomonadati > Pseudomonadota > Gammaproteobacteria > Pseudomonadales > Pseudomonadaceae > Pseudomonas > Pseudomonas sp. GW823-FHT02C02. The sequence continues at coordinate 42,613 of NZ_JBXAJV010000005.1, forward strand.
GGTCTTGTCGTAGCCGTGTGGGTCGATGACGTCGTTACTGGCGCAACCGGCCAGCAGAGCGAGCAGGGCGCAGGCACCCAGTAGACGCTTCATTTAAAGGTATCCACATACAAATGTGGGAGCGAGCCTGCTCGCGATGGCGGGCTGTCTGACACATCAATGTTGGATGTGCTGCCGTCATCGCGAGCAGGCTCGCTCCCACAGGGATCGGAGCCAGGCTTTAAATCTGGCTCCATGCTCATCAGCCTTCGAGCTTGCTTTTCAGCAGTTCGTTGACCTGTTGCGGGTTGGCCTTGCCTTTAGAGGCTTTCATGGCCTGGCCGACGAAGAAGCCGAACATCTTGCCGCGTTTGGCTTCGTCTGCCGCGCGGTATTGCTCGACCTGCTCGGCGTTGGCCGCGAGCATTTCGTCCAGCACCGCCGAGATCGCGCCGCTGTCGGTCACTTGCTTGAGGCCGCGCTTGTCGATGATCTCGTCCGCGCTGCCTTCGCCGTTGGCCATCGCTTCAAACACCACCTTGGCGATCTTGCCGGAGATGGTGTTGTCCTTGATGCGCAGCAGCATGCCGCCCAGTTGCTCGGCCGAGACCGGCGACTGGTCGATTTCAACGCCTTGCTTGTTCAGCAGGCTGCCCAGTTCAACCATCACCCAGTTGGCCGCCAGCTTGGCGTCGCCGCTGATGCTCACGACTTTCTCGAAGTAATCGGCTTGCTCGCGGCTGGTGGCCAGGACGCTGGCGTCATACACCGACAGGCCGAACTGCGCCTGGAAGCGCTCGCGTTTCTGTGGTGGCAATTCCGGCAGCGTGGCGCGTACTTCGTCGAGGAACGAGTCTTCGATGACCACCGGCAGCAGGTCCGGGTCGGGGAAGTAACGGTAGTCGTTGGCTTCCTCTTTGCTGCGCATCGGACGGGTTTCGTCCTTGTTCGGATCGTACAGGCGGGTCTGCTGGATCACTTTGCCGCCGTCTTCGATCAGCTCGATCTGACGACGCACTTCGCTGTTGATCGCCTTCTCGATGAAGCGGAACGAGTTGACGTTCTTGATCTCGCAGCGCGTGCCGAATTCAACCTGGCCTTTCGGGCGGATCGACACGTTGCAGTCACAACGCAGCGAGCCTTCGGCCATGTTTCCGTCGCAGATGCCCAGGTAACGTACCAGCGCGTGGATGGTCTTGACGTAGGCCACAGCTTCCTTGGCGCTGCGCATGTCCGGCTCGGAGACGATTTCCAGCAGCGGCGTGCCGGCACGGTTCAGGTCGATGCCGGTGGCGCCGTTGAACTCTTCGTGCAGGCTTTTACCGGCGTCTTCTTCCAGGTGCGCACGGGTGACGCCGACACGTTTGATCGTGCCGTCTTCCATGGCGATGTCCAGGTGGCCCTTGCCGACGATCGGCAATTCCATCTGGCTGATCTGGTAGCCCTTCGGCAGATCCGGGTAGAAATAGTTTTTACGGGCGAACACGTTGTGCTGGCCGATCTCGGCATCGATCGCCAGGCCGAACATCACGGCCATGCGCACGGCTTCCTGGTTCAGCACCGGCAGTACGCCAGGCATGCCGAGGTCAACGAGGCTGGCCTGGGTGTTCGGCTCGGAACCGAACGTGGTGGAGCTACCGGAAAAGATTTTCGACCGGGTGGTGAGCTGGGTATGAATCTCCAGCCCGATCACGACTTCCCATTGCATGTGTTTCTCCTCAGAAGCCGGTTGGGGTGCGGGTGTGCCAGTCAGTGTTTTGCTGATACTGATGGGCAACGTTCAACAGGCGACCTTCCTGGAAATACGGGGCGAGCAACTGCACGCCGACCGGCAGGCCATCGACAAAACCTGCAGGCATGGACAAGCCCGGCAGACCCGCGAGGTTGGCGGTGATGGTGTAGACGTCTTCCAGGTACGCAGCCACCGGGTCGCTGTTTTTGGCGCCGAGCTTCCAGGCCGGGTTCGGCGTGGTTGGGCCGAGAATGATGTCGACCTCATTAAAGGCTGCCATGAAGTCGTTCTTGATCAAGCGACGGATCTTCTGCGCCTTCAAGTAGTAGGCGTCGTAGTAACCGGCCGACAGCGCGTAGGCACCGACCATGATCCGGCGCTGCACTTCCGGGCCGAAACCTTCGCCACGGGAACGCTTGTACAGATCGATCAGGTCTTTCGGGTTCTCGCAGCGATGGCCAAAGCGCACGCCGTCGAAACGCGACAGGTTGGAAGACGCTTCCGCCGGGGCGATCACGTAGTACGCAGGAATCGCGTGCTGCATGTTCGGCAGGCTGATTTCCTTGATCACGGCACCGAGCTTTTCCAGCTCCTTGATGCTGTTGTGGATCAGATCGGCAATGCGCGGGTCGAGGCCGGCGCCGAAGTATTCCTTAGGCACGCCGATGCGCAGGCCTTGCAGCGAGCCGTTGAGGCTGGCGCTGTAATCAGGCACGGGCTCGTCGATGCTGGTGGAATCTTGCGGGTCGAAACCGGCCATGTCTTGCAGCAGGATCGCGCAGTCTTCGGCGGTGCGAGCCAGAGGGCCGCCCTGATCGAGGCTGGACGCGTAGGCAATCATGCCCCAGCGCGAAACACGACCGTACGTCGGTTTCAGGCCGGTGAGGTTGGTCAGTGCGGCGGGCTGACGGATCGAGCCGCCTGTGTCGGTGCCAGTGGCCGCCGGCAACAGGCGCGCGGCAACCGCGGCCGCCGAACCACCGGACGAACCGCCCGGAACGTATTCCAGGTTCCACGGGTTTTTCACCGGGCCGTAGTAGCTCGACTCGTTGGCCGACCCCATGGCGAACTCGTCCATGTTGGTCTTGCCCAGGGTCACTGCGCCGGCAGCCGCCAGTTTGGCGACGACCGTGGCGTCGTACGGGGCTTTGAAGTTGTCGAGCATCTTCGAGCCACAGCTGGTGCGGATGCCCAGGGTGCAGAACAGGTCTTTGTGGGCGATCGGCGCGCCGAGCAGGGCGCCGCTCTCACCTTTGGCGCGGCGTGCGTCAGCGGCTTTCGCCTGCTGGAGCGCCAGGTCTTCGGTGAGGCTGATGAAGCTGTTGAGCTGCGGATCGAGCTGGGCGATACGCGCCAGCAGGGTTTTGGTCAGCTCTTCGGAAGAAAACTTTTTATCGGCGAGTCCGCGGGCGATCTCGGCCAGAGTCAATTGATGCATTGCAGGCTCTTTCCCTTTAGTCGATGACTTTCGGAACCAGGTACAGGCCGTTTTCGACCGCTGGTGCGATGGACTGGTAGGCCTCGCGATGATTGGTCTCGGTCACGACGTCTGCACGCAGGCGCTGGCTGGCTTCCAGTGGGTGGGCGAGCGGCTCGATACCGTCGGTATTGACCGCCTGCATTTCGTCGACCAGCCCGAGAATGCTGTTCAGGGCTGAAGTAATGTGTGGAAGATCGGCATCATTGAGGCCAAGGCAGGCCAGATGAGCGATTTTTTCCACGTCGGAGCGTTCAAGCGCCATGGGAATCTCCAGTGGAAAACAGAACGGACGGCGTCCGTGTGTTAGATTGTCGGAACACTACCGCATTTCTACGGTCATAAGGCCGCGATTGTGGGGGTTGGTGCACAGAAAAGCGGCCAATTTAACATATTGGCGCCTTGCCCAAAATCCCTGTCGTTGTTAGAGTTTGCCGCACTTTTTTACCCACGCGTTGCCTAGGGTCCCTTTCCCATGTTCAAGAAACTGCGTGGCATGTTTTCCAGCGATCTTTCCATTGACCTGGGCACTGCCAACACCCTTATTTACGTGCGCGAGCGCGGTATCGTCCTGAATGAGCCATCGGTTGTGGCTATTCGGACACACGGTAACCAGAAAAGTGTCGTTGCTGTCGGCACCGAGGCGAAGCGTATGCTTGGCCGTACGCCGGGCAACATTGCTGCCATTCGTCCGATGAAGGACGGCGTGATTGCCGACTTCAGCGTCTGCGAAAAGATGCTGCAATACTTTATCAACAAGGTTCACGAAAACAGCTTCCTGCAGCCAAGCCCGCGTGTGCTGATCTGCGTTCCGTGCAAATCCACCCAGGTTGAGCGTCGTGCCATCCGTGAATCGGCCCTTGGTGCCGGTGCACGTGAAGTGTTCCTGATCGAAGAGCCGATGGCTGCCGCGATCGGTGCCGGCCTGCCGGTTGAAGAAGCACGCGGTTCGATGGTCGTCGATATCGGTGGCGGTACCACTGAAATCGCGCTGATCTCCCTGAACGGTGTGGTGTACGCCGAATCCGTTCGTGTTGGCGGCGACCGCTTCGACGAAGCGATTATCACCTACGTACGTCGCAACTACGGCAGCCTGATCGGCGAATCCACCGCCGAGCGCATCAAGCAGGAAATCGGTACGGCCTACCCGGGCGGCGAAGTGCGTGAAGTCGACGTTCGTGGCCGTAACCTGGCCGAAGGCGTTCCACGTGCCTTCACCCTGAACTCCAACGAAGTGCTGGAAGCTCTGCAAGAGTCCCTGGCCACCATCGTTCAGGCTGTGAAAAGTGCGCTGGAGCAATCGCCTCCGGAACTGGCTTCCGACATCGCCGAGCGTGGCCTGGTACTGACCGGTGGTGGCGCCTTGTTGCGTGACCTCGACAAGTTGCTGGCCCAGGAAACAGGTCTGCCGGTGATCGTTGCCGAAGACCCGCTGACCTGCGTTGCTCGCGGCGGTGGCCGTGCATTGGAAATGATGGATAAACACACCATGGACCTGCTGTCGAGCGAGTGATCTCGCCCGATGCATCTATGCTGTTGAGCGCGCAGGCGGCACTTTGCAGTGCTGCCTGTTTGCGTTTACCTTCTGTCAGTCTGTATCCAGGCCGGTCTGCCGTATGAATAAACAAAACATTTGCCTGGGAGGAGCGGCTTATTAAACCGCTTTTCACCAAAGGGCCTTCACTGGGCGTGCGCTTGTTGGTGCTGGTCGTGCTATCGGTCGCGCTGATGGTGGTCGATGCCCGCTTCACACTGCTCAAGCCAGTGCGTAGCCAAATGTCGCTGGTACTGATGCAGTCTTACTGGATCACGGACCTGCCGCAGCGGCTATGGCAGGGGGTGGCCAGCCAGTTCGGCAGCCGTACCGAGCTCGTCGCCGAAAACGAAAAACTCAAGACCGAAAACCTGCTGTTGCAGGGTCGCATGCAAAAGCTTGCCGCCCTCACCGAGCAGAACGTTCGGCTGCGCGAGTTGCTCAATTCCTCTGCGCTGGTCAACGAGAAGGTCGAAGTGGCCGAGTTGATCGGCATGGACCCTAACCCCTTCACCCATCGCATCATCATCAATAAAGGTGAGCGTGACGGTGTGGTCCTCGGTCAGCCGGTGCTCGATGCCCGCGGCCTGATGGGCCAGGTGGTCGAATTGATGCCTTACACCTCCCGTGTGCTGTTGCTGACCGACACTACCCACAGCATTCCGGTGCAGGTGAACCGCAACGGTCTGCGGGCGATTGCCAGCGGCACCGGCAACCCGGAGCGCCTGGAACTGCGTCACGTCGCGGACACGGCTGATATCAAGGAAGGCGATCTGCTGGTCAGTTCCGGTCTCGGTCAGCGATTCCCTGCGGGTTACCCGGTTGCGACCGTCAAGGAAGTGATCCACGATTCCGGCCAGCCGTTTGCCATCGTGCGTGCCGTGCCGACCGCCGCGTTGAACCGCAGCCGTTATCTGCTGCTGGTGTTCACCGACGGTCGCACAGCCGAAGAGCGCGCAAACGATGCTGCCCAGGCGCAAGAAGCACTGGACCAGCACGGCGGTGGGCCGATCATTCCGGCGACCGTGCCTAAACCTGTGCCGGCGACCGTGGTGGTGCCCGCGCCTGCTGCTACGCCCGCCGCAACACCGGCAGCACCAGCACCGGCGGCACCCCCGGCCAAACCTGCGGCCGCCAAGCCCCCTGCATCGCAACCTGCCGCAACCAAACCGCCGGCCACTCAACCGGCCGCGGTGAAGCCTGCCACCAAACCGCCTGTCTCCGCGCCGGCTTCCACAGGGGGACGAGAATAATGGTCGGTGCAACCGCATCCCGAAATGACTGGATGATCTGGCTGACGTTTGCCATTGGTATGCTGCTCAGCGTTTCACCGCTGCCGCAATTCATGGAAATCCTCCGCCCGCTCTGGCTGGCCTTGCTGCTGGCCTTCTGGGCGTTGTACTTGCCGCAGAAGGTCGGCATGGTCACCGCGTGGTGCCTGGGCCTGGCCGAAGACGTGCTGTACGGCACGTTGCTGGGCCAGAACGCATTGATCCTGACCCTGATCACCTTCCTGGTGCTGTCGCTGCAACAGCGCCTGCGCATGTTCCCGATGTGGCAACAAAGCCTGGTGATCCTGGTCATCTTCGGCCTCGCGCAGCTTGTTCAACTATGGCTCAGCGCTTTGACCGGTAATCGACAGCCCACACTGGCGCTGGTCTTGCCAGCACTGGTCAGTGCATTACTCTGGCCGTGGATCAGCTACGGTTTGCGCGGTTTGCGTCGGCGCTACAAGATCAATTAATTCGGTCAGGCATCTGCCAGTACCTCGACAGGGAGATGTCTAGATGAAAGTGCTTTACCTCGCCTCAGGCTCGCCGCGTCGGCGTGAACTGCTCACGCAGATCGGCGTGCCGTTCTCCGCCATCAGCGCGGACATCGATGAAACCCCTTTAACTCAAGAATTCCCGTCGGCCTATGTCGAGCGCCTGGCGCGCGGCAAAGCCGAGGCCGGGCGCGGCGTGGTCGTGTCCGACGCCGATTTTTGCGTGCTGGGCGCCGACACCGCCGTGGTGCTCAACGGGAAAATTCTCGGCAAACCGGTGGACGAAGCCGATGCGTGCGCCATGCTTATGATGTTGGCCGGTCAGGAACACGAAGTGTTGACCGCCATTGCGGTGCTCGACGGTGAGCGTTGTGAGTCCCGGGTAGTACGCAGTCTGGTGCGCTTTCGCAACATTGCTCACGATGAAGCGGCGGCCTACTGGGCCAGTGGCGAACCCCGGGACAAGGCCGGTGGCTATGGCATTCAAGGACTGGGCGCGGTGTTTGTCGCCGGCCTCAATGGCAGTTACTCGGCAGTGGTTGGACTGCCGCTGTGCGAAACCGCTGAGCTGCTCGGCCATTTCGGCATACCCTGTTGGCAAACCCTTAACGCGCGCTGAGCGTCGTACTGACAAGATGCGGCCATTATCGTGAACATGCCTGGACGAGACCCTGCCATGAGTGAAGAGATTCTGATCAACATCACGCCGATGGAATCGCGCGTGGCAGTGGTCGAAAACGGTGTCCTGCAAGAGGTCCACGTCGAGCGCACGCAAAAGCGCGGGATCGTCGGCAACATCTATAAAGGCAAGGTCGTGCGGGTATTGCCGGGCATGCAAGCCGCCTTCGTCGATATCGGCCTGGACCGCGCGGCGTTCATTCACGCCTCGGAAATATCCTTGCGCGAAGGCCCAGCGGTGGAGAGCATCAGCTCGCTGGTTCACGAAGGCCAGAGTCTGGTTGTCCAGGTCACCAAGGACCCGATCGGCTCCAAAGGCGCACGCCTGACCACTCAGCTGTCGATTCCGTCGCGTTATCTGGTGTACATGCCGCGCACGGCCCACGTCGGCATTTCGCTGAAGATCGAGGACGAAGCCGAGCGCGAACGCCTCAAGCAAGTCGTCACCGATTGCGTGGCCAAAGAAGGCATCAAGGAGGCGGGCGGTTTTATCCTGCGTACCGCCGCCGAAGGGGCCGGTGCCGATGAAATCCTCATGGACATCCGCTACCTGCGCCGTCTCTGGGATCAGATCAACGAGCAGATCAAAACCATCGGTGCGCCGAGTGTGATCTACGAGGACCTCGGCCTGGCGTTGCGTACGCTGCGCGACCTGGTCAGCCCGAAGATCGAGAAGATCCGCATCGACTCTCGGGAAACCTTTCAGAAAACCACGCAGTTCGTCGCCGAACTGATGCCGGAAATCGCCGATCGTCTTGAACATTATCCGGGCGAGCGGCCGATTTTCGACCTGTACGGCGTCGAAGACGAAATCCAGAAAGCCCTCGAGCGCAAAGTGCCGCTCAAGTCTGGCGGTTATCTGGTGGTCGACCCGGCCGAAGCCATGAGCACCATCGACGTCAACACCGGGGCGTTCGTCGGCCATCGCAACCTCGAAGAAACCATCTTCAAGACCAACCTCGAAGCCGCGACCGCCATTGCCCGCCAGCTGCGCCTGCGCAATCTGGGCGGGATCATCATCATCGACTTCATCGACATGGAAGACGAAGAGCACCAGCGCCAGGTGCTGCGGACCCTCGAGAAGCAGCTGGAACGCGATCACGCCAAGACCAACATCATTGGCATCACCGAGTTGGGCCTGGTGCAGATGACGCGCAAGCGCACCCGTGAAAGCCTCGAACAAGTGTTGTGCGAACCGTGCAGCAGCTGTCAGGGCCGCGGCAAGCTCAAGACGCCGGAAACGGTCTGCTATGAAATTTTCCGCGAAATCCTCCGCGAGGCGCGTGCCTATCAAGCGGAAGGCTATCGTGTATTGGCGAACCAGAAAGTCGTCGACCGTTTGCTTGATGAAGAGTCGGGTAATGTCGCTGAGCTTGAAGGATTTATCGGACGCACCATTCGTTTCCAGGTGGAAACCATGTATTCCCAGGAACAATACGACGTGGTGCTGCTCTGAATCGCTGTGTTTCACCCTTACTAGAACGGCTGGCCTCAGCTTTTTGCAGTATTTTTGCCATGGGAGCCAACTGACATGGAACGTCTGACACGCATTTTGGCCGCACTGACCCGCTGGGGTCTTGGCCTGTGCGCGTTGGTCCTGGTGTTGATGGCGTTGTACGTCAGCCTCGGCCGGGAGCTGACGCCTCTGGTGGCCGAATACCGCGCCGACGTCGAAACCAAAGCCAGCGCCGCTTTGGGCATGCCGCTTCAGATCGGCAAGCTGGAAGGTAACTGGAGCGGCTTCGCGCCGATTTTGCTGGCGCACGATGTGACGGTCGGCGAGGGCGCCAACGCCCTGCACCTGGATCAGGTGCGAGCGGTGCCAGACCTTTGGGAAAGCCTGTTGGCTCGCGAAGTGCGCATTGCCCACCTGGAACTCAACGGCCTGAAGATCAGCCTCAAGGAAGGCGCGGACGGTCAGTGGGCGCTGGAAGGGTTGCCCGTGCAACAGGACCAGCCGCTTGATCCGGAGCAACTGCTCAACCGCCTGCAAATGGTCCAGCAGCTATCGGTAATCGACAGTCAGGTGACGTTGCAACCTGTGGACCACTCGCCGCTGACCCTGACTTACGTTGGCCTGAATCTGAAAACCGGCGTCTCTCGCCAGCGCCTTGATGTCCGTCTTAATCTGCCAGATGGTCAACCGGTGGCCATGAGTGTGCACACGCGGATTCGCGCCAGCCAGTGGAAGGACGGCGAGGCCGAGGCCTACCTGAGCCTGCCGCAAAGCGACTGGTCGAAATGGCTGCCCGAGCGCCTGACTCGACAATGGAACTTCTCCGAGCTCAAGGCCGGTGGCGAGCTCTGGGTGAACTGGGGCAAGGGGGCGCTGCAAAGCGGCGCCATTCGTTTGAACGCGCCGCAACTCAAGGGCGCCTTCGGCGAACGCAAGCCGATCCAGATCAACAATCTGGCGCTCAACGGTTATTTTCAGCGCAGCACCGAAGGCATGCTGGTGACCCTTGATTCTCTGGCCATGAACTTCGGCGAGACCCGCTGGGAGTCGCGCTTGCAACTTCGACAAACCGCCGCCACCGACAAGGCTGAAGAACTTTGGCACTTGCAGGCCGACCGTCTCGATCTCACTCCGCTCACGCCGCTGATTAACGCCTTGGGGCCGCTGCCCGAAGGTGTTGCCACTGCGGTCGAGCGACTCAAGGTGACCGGTGGGCTGCGCAACGTGCTGATCGATCTGCGTCCCAATGCCACCGATGACAGCAAGTTCAGCTTTGCTGCCAACCTCGATCAGGTCGGCTTCGACGCGTATCACGGCGCTCCGGCAGCACGAAATGTCAGCGGCAGCATCAGCGGTGACCTCGGTCAGGGCGAACTGCGGATGGACAGCAAGGATTTTGTCCTGCACCTGGATCCGATTTTCGCCAAGCCGTGGCAATACATTCAGGCCAACGCCCGGCTGACCTGGAAGCTCGACAAGGAAAGCTTCACCCTGATCGCGCCGTACCTGAAGGTGCTGGGGGAGGAGGGCAAGATTGCCGGCGACTTCCTGATCCGCCTGCATTTCGACCACACCCAGGAAGACTACATGGACCTGCGGGTCGGCCTGGTGGACGGCGACGGTCGCTACACCGCCAAGTACCTGCCGACCATGCTCAGCCCGGCGCTGGACGAATGGTTGCGCACGGCGATTCTCAAAGGCGCGGTGGACCAGGGCTTCTTCCAGTATCAGGGCTCGCTGAACCACGGCGCCGCCGACACCGCGCGCAGCATCAGCCTGTTCTTCAAGGTGCACGATGCCGAACTGGCCTTTCAGCCGGGTTGGCCGCATGTCAGCAAGGTCACCGGTGATGTGTTCGTGGAAGACAGTGGCGTGCGAGTTCTGGCCAGTAAGGGCCAATTGCTCGACACGCAGGTTCGCGACATTTACGTCAATATTCCCCATGCGCCGGAAGGGCAAAGCGTTCACCTGTTCCTCGACGGCGGGTTTTCCGGCGGGTTGGGTGATGGCCTGAAGATTCTCCAGGAAGCGCCAATCGGCACGGCTGAAACCTTTGCCGGATGGGAAGGCGAGGGCGATCTGCAAGGCAAGCTGAAGCTGGATATTCCACTGGTCAAAGGCGAGCAGCCGAAGATTCTTGTCGACTTCAAGACCGCCAAGGCGCGGTTGAAGCTGGCCGAGCCTTCCCTGGAGCTGACGCAGCTCAAAGGTGATTTCCGCTTCGACAGCGCCAAGGGCTTGAGCGGACAGAACATCACCGCGCGTGCCTTCGATAAACCGGTCACCGCGCAGATTTTTGCCGATGGCAGCGAGGGCAATCTCAAGACTCGTGTGACGGCCTCCGGTCAGGTCGAGGTCAAGAAGCTCACTGACTGGTTGAGCGTCACCCAGCCATTGCCGGTGTCCGGCCTGATCCCGTATCAACTGCAACTGAGCCTGGATGGCCCTGACAGCCAGCTCTCGGTCAATTCCAGCCTCAAAGGCGTGGCGATCGACTTGCCGGCGCCGTTTGGCATGACTGCCGATGCTGGCCGCGACACCACGTTCCGCATGACCCTGCAAGGGCCGGAACGCCGCTACTGGGTCAATTATGGTGCGCTGGCAGACTTCACGTTTGCGGCGCCGCCCGGCAATTTTGCCGACGGTCGTGGCGAGTTGTTCCTGGGCGGCGGCAGTGCTGTGCTGCCCGGCGCCAAAGGGCTGCGAGTGCGCGGCGTGCTGTCGGAACTGGATGTTGGGCCATGGAAGGATCTGGCGGACAAGTACGCTGGCCAGGATCCGGGCGGCAGTGCCAAGCAGTTGCTCAGCAGTGCAGACTTCAAGGTTGGCAAGCTCAGCGGTGTCGGCACGACGCTCGATCAGGCCTCGGTGCAGTTGAACCGCAAACCGGCTGCGTGGGCCTTGCAACTCGACAGTCAGCAGGTCAAGGGCAGCGCGAGCATCCCTGATGCGAAAGGCGCGCCGATTGCGATCAATCTGCAAACCGTGCGGTTGCCGGCACCCGACCCGACGGTCCTCGCCGACGAAAACTCACCGGATCCACTGGCCTCGGTGGACCCGACCAAGATCCCGGCGCTGGACATCACCATCAATCAGCTGTTCCAGGGGCAGGACCTCGTCGGCGCCTGGTATCTGAAAGTCCGTCCGACTGCCAAAGGTATTGCGCTCAATACTCTGGACCTGGGCCTCAAAGGTATTTTGTTGCAGGGCAGTGGCGGCTGGGAGGGCATACCCGGCAGCTCCAGCAGTTGGTACAAAGGACGGATCAGCGGCAAGAATCTCGCTGACGTGCTCAAAGGCTGGGGTTTCGCGCCGAGCGTCACCAGTGAAGAGTTTCACATGGATGTCGACGGTCGCTGGCCGGGTTCACCGGCGTGGCTGGCCACCAAACGTTTCTCCGGCACCCTCGATGCTTCGTTGAATAAAGGCCAGTTCGTTGAGGTCGAAGGCAGCGCCCAGGCCCTGCGGGTGTTTGGCCTGCTCAACTTCAACTCGATCGGTCGTCGTCTGCGCCTGGACTTCTCCGACCTGTTCGGCAAAGGCTTGAGTTATGACCGGGTCAAAGGTCTGCTGGCCGCGACCAACGGGGTTTATGTGACGCAGGAACCGATCCTGCTGACTGGCCCGTCGAGCAACATCGAACTGAACGGTACCCTGAACTTGGTGGCCGACCAGGTTGACGCGAAACTGCTGGTGACTTTGCCGGTGACCAACAACCTGCCGATTGCCGCGTTGATTGTCGGCGCACCGGCCATCGGCGGTGCGCTGTTCCTGATCGACAAGCTGATCGGTGACCGCGTGGCACGTTTCGCCAGCGTCAAATACACCGTCAAAGGCCCATGGAAAGAGCCGAAAATCACCTTCGACAAGCCTTTTTGAAAAGCCACTCCCCAGATCTATGGAGTAGCATGGTCCTCGGTTCTGATGCTACGCCCCTGATCTTTGTAGGCGCGAGGCTTGCCCGCGAATCGACGCACCGCAGTGTGTCAGGCAAGATGCCTTCGCGGGCAAGCCTCGCTCCTACAGGGTTGTGTTGATTCCCGATAAGGAAAAGGCCATGTCTTTTGCGGTGATTCAAATGGTCAGCCAGAGCGACGTGCTGGCCAACCTGGCCCGGGCCCGGCATCTGCTCGAAGAGGCGGCGGCGGGTGGCGCGCAGCTGGCGGTACTGCCGGAAAACTTCGCCGCCATGGGCCGTCGCGACATTGCTGACATCGGCCGCGCCGAGGCGTTGGGTGAAGGTCCGATCCTGCCGTGGTTGAAACAGACCGCCCGTGACCTCAAGTTATGGATAGTGGCCGGCACGTTGCCGTTGCCGCCGTTGGGCCATCCGACGTCCAAGGCGCATGCCTGTTCGTTGCTGGTCAATGATCAGGGCGAAACGGTGGCGCGCTACGACAAGCTGCACCTGTTCGACGTTGATGTGGCAGACAATCGCGGGCGTTATCGCGAATCCGATGACTATGCTTATGGCAGTGGGATTGTGGTGGCGGACACGCCCGTCGGCCGGGTCGGCCTGACAGTGTGTTACGACCTGCGTTTCCCGGAGTTGTACAGCGAATTGCGGGCTGCGGGCGCGCAATTGATTACCGCACCGTCGGCATTTACCGCGGTGACCGGCGCAGCACATTGGGAGGTGCTGATTCGCGCGCGGGCCATCGAGACTCAATGTTATGTGCTCGCGGCCGCCCAGGGTGGGACGCATCCGGGACCGCGAGAAACCTGGGGGCACGCTGCAATCGTCGACCCTTGGGGACGCGTGCTGGCACAACAGGATCAAGGCGAGGCCGTGCTGCTGGCCGAACGCGATAGCAGCGAACAGGCGTCCATCAGGACGCGGATGCCGGTGTCCAGTCACCGGCGCTTTTTCTCGCAGGGCGCACAGCGACCTGCCCGGAACGACGAATTTAAGGCGTAAACATATGAGCGAGTTGTTGTCCTCCGTCAGTGAACACCTCCTGGCGCCCGGTGGCGTAACGATCGAGAGCCTGCAAGGTGTGCTCGGCGATCTGGCCGGTCCGGGCATCGATGCGGCGGATCTGTATTTCCAGGGGCAGATTTCCGAGTCCTGGGCGCTGGAAGACGGGATCGTCAAGGAGGGCAGCTTCAACCTCGACCAAGGCGTGGGCGTGCGTGCGCAATCGGGTGAAAAAACCGGTTTCGCCTACAGCAATGCCATCACCCTGGAAGCCCTCGGCGCTGCGGCCCGGGCGGCACGTTCGATCTCCCGCGCCGGGCAGAATGGCACGGTGCAGGCGTTCACCTCGGCGGACGTCACCCAGTTGTACGGGCCGGACAACCCGCTGGAAGTGATGAGCCGCGCGGAAAAAGTCGAACTGCTCAAGCGCATCGACGTCGCGACTCGCGCCCTCGACCCGCGTATCCAGCAAGTCACCGTGAGCATGGCCGGCGTCTGGGAGCGCATTCTTGTCGCTTCGACCGACGGTAGCCTGGCCGCCGATGTGCGGCCGCTGGTGCGCTTCAACGTCAGCGTGATTGTCGAGCAAAACGGTCGCCGCGAGCGCGGTGGTCATGGCGGTGGCGGTCGTACCGATTACCGCTATTTCCTCAGCGATGACCGTGCCATGGGCTACGCCCGTGAAGCGCTGCGTCAGGCGCTGGTCAACCTTGAAGCCATTCCTGCGCCGGCCGGTACGTTGCCGGTGGTGTTGGGTTCGGGCTGGTCCGGCGTGCTGCTGCACGAAGCGGTCGGCCACGGTCTGGAAGGTGATTTCAACCGCAAGGGCAGTTCGGCCTACAGCGGGCGCATGGGCGAGATGGTTGCGTCCAAGCTGTGCACCATCGTCGATGACGGCACGCTGGCCGGTCGTCGTGGCTCCCTGAGCGTCGACGACGAAGGCACCCCGACCGAGTGCACCACATTGATCGAAAACGGCGTGCTCAAGGGTTACATGCAAGACAAGCTCAACGCACGCCTGATGGGCGTGGCCCGCACCGGCAACGGTCGTCGTGAGTCCTATGCGCATCTGCCGATGCCACGGATGACCAACACCTACATGCTGGCCGGCGAAAGCGACCCGGAAGAAATCATCAAGTCGGTCAAGCGCGGCATCTATTGCGCCAACCTCGGCGGCGGGCAGGTGGACATCACCAGCGGCAAGTTCGTGTTCTCCACCAGCGAAGCGTACCTGATCGAAGACGGCAAAATCACTGCCCCGGTCAAAGGCGCGACGTTGATCGGCAACGGCCCGGAAGCCATGAGCAAGGTGTCGATGGTCGGTAACGATCTGGCGCTGGACAGTGGCGTGGGGACGTGTGGCAAGGATGGGCAGTCGGTGCCGGTGGGTGTCGGCCAGCCAACACTGAAAATCGATGCGATCACTGTGGGTGGCACAGGATCGTAAAAGGATGGAGCTTCGGGTGAGCCGCTTGGCGACTCACCCGATTCGAGATTTAACGCAGGCCGCGTTGAGTCTCGTCCAGCTCACGGATGTACTTGAAGATTTTACGGCTCGATGCCGGTGGCTTGTTGGTCGCCAGTTCGTGCTGGGCCTGACGGATCAGGGAGCGCAACTGCTGACGATCAGCCTCCGGGTAGTCGAGCACGAACTTCTCCAGGACCGCATCGTCGCCCGCGATCAAGCGATCGCGCCAGCGTTCCAGGCCATGGAAACGTTCGTTGTACTGCCGGGTGGAGGCATCGAGTTGATCGAGCAGCGCCAGAATGGCGTCAGTGTCCTGATCGCGCATCAGTTTGCCGATGAACATAAGGTGCCGTTTACGCGCGATATTCGCGGTGTGCTTGGGCGCATCAGCCAGTGCCCGGCGCATAGCGTCGGTCAACGGCAGTTTTGCCAGCAAGTCAGGCTTGAGCGTTGTAAGGCGCTCGCCGAGGTCAACCAGAGCATGAAGCTCGCGTTTAACCTGGGATTTGCTTTTTTCTCCCGTATCGAGGGAGTCGTCGTAAGAATCAACCATGGTGGCCGTCCGCAAAGAAACGCCGCCATGATAACCAGTCGGGGGCCGCTTGTCCGGCCCGGTCGCTCGAAGGCCCCAGCCGAAAGCAGAATTTGAGTGGAGAACAGCATGAGTGCAGTTGAAAGCGTCGGCCCACAAGCGTTGCCGGCACTGCAAGAACAAGTCGAGCAGATCATCGCTGAAGCCAAGCGTCAGGGGGCCAGTGCCTGTGAAGTGGCCGTGTCCCTGGAGCAGGGCCTGTCCACCTCGGTGCGCCAGCGTGAAGTCGAAACCGTCGAATTCAACCGCGACCAGGGCTTTGGCATCACCTTGTACGTCGGTCAGCGCAAAGGCTCGGCCAGCACCTCGGCCAGTGGTCCTGAGGCGATTCGTGAAACCGTCGCGGCGGCGTTGGCCATCGCCAAGCACACCTCCGAAGACGAAGCTTCCGGCCTGGCAGATGCCGCGCTGATGGCCAGGGATCTGCAGGATTTCGACCTGTTCCATGAATGGGACATCACCCCGGAGCAGGCCATCGAGCAGGCGCTGACCTGCGAAGCCGCGGCATTTGCCGCCGACAGTAGGATCAAGAACGCCGACGGCACGACCCTCAGCACCCATCAAGGCTGTCGCGTTTACGGCAACAGCCACGGTTTTATTGGCGGTTATGCGTCGACCCGGCACAGCCTGAGCTGCGTGATGATCGCCGAGGCTGACGGCCAGATGCAGCGCGATTACTGGTACGACGTGAACCGTCAGGGTAACTTGTTGGCCGACCCGGTGAGCATCGGCCAGCGTGCCGCGCAACGGGCCGCGAGCCGATTGGGCGCGCGTCCGGTGCCGACCTGCGAAGTGCCGGTGCTGTTTTCCGCGGAACTGGCCGGTGGCTTGTTCGGCAGCTTCCTCTCGGCGATTTCCGGCGGCAGCCTGTATCGCAAATCGTCGTTCCTTGAAGGCACGCTGGGTCAGAAACTGTTCCCGGAATGGCTGACCATCGATGAGCGTCCACACTTGATGCGCGCCATGGGCAGTTCGGCGTTCGACGGTGATGGTCTGGCGACTTACGCCAAACCGTTCGTCGAGAAAGGCGAGTTGGTGTCCTACATCCTCGGCACTTACTCCGGGCGCAAGTTGGGCATGCCGAGCACCGCCAACGCGGGTGGCGTGCACAACCTGTTCGTCACCCATGGTGATGAAGACCAAGCCGCCTTGCTGCGCCGCATGGGGCGTGGCTTGCTGGTCACCGAGCTGATGGGCCAGGGCCTGAACATGGTCACCGGCGATTACTCCCGGGGCGCGGCGGGTTACTGGGTCGAGAACGGCGAAATCCAGTTCGCGGTCCAGGAAGTGACCATCGCCGGCAACATGCGCGACATGTTCAAGCAGATCGTTGCCGTCGGTAATGACCTGGAATTGCGCAGTAATATTCGCACCGGTTCGGTGTTGATCGAGCGGATGACCGTCGCGGGCAGCTAAACCCTTACCGCTAAGCAAAAAAGCGCGCCACCCATCAGGTGGCGCGCTTTTTTTATGTGCCATGCACCGTTCCCTGTGGGAGCGAGCCTGCTCGCGATAGCGGAGTGTCAGACGACACAGATATTGAATATTCGGTCGCCTTCGCGAGCAGGCTCGCTCCCACAATGGATTTCGGTGCGTGCTCTCGGGGTTGTTTTGGTTCTCATTATCATCTAATAATAAATCTCATTACCGAATGAGCCCGGATCATGAGTTCTGCCTTGCACGAGCAGCCTTACCTCGAAAGCTGGCGCTGGATGAGTCGCCAGATCCGTTGCGCGATGGACCCCGACGAGCCGCGCCTGATCGAACATTACCTGGCTGAAGGCCGGTATCTGGCGTGTTGCACGGCCACTTCTCCCTGGACCATCGCCGAGACGTCCTTCCGTTTGTTGCTCGACACCGCCGCCGATGTCGCGCTGCCGTGGCACTGGCGGACTTACTGCCTCGACCAAGCCTGGCGCCCGCTGCGCGAACTCGAACGCCTCTCTCTGTGCAAATGCCGCCTCAAACGCTGGCAAAGCTACACCTGGCAACTGGCGATCTGCGAGTTACAGCCCTCGATTCCCCTAAACGAACTGGTGCAAGGATTTTCTGATGACAGACCCTCAGACTCGTATTGAGCGCGACAGCATGGGCGAGCTTCAAGTCCCGGTGGACGCCCTCTATGGCGCACAGACCCAACGTGCGGTGGATAACTTCCCGATCAGCGGCAAGCCGATGCCAGTGCAGTTCATCCGGTCGCTGATTCTGGCCAAAGCCGCCGCTGCCCGTGCCAATGTCGAGCTCAAGCAAATCAGCGAATCCCAGGGCAAAGCCATCGTCGATGCGTCACTGGGGCTGCTTCAGGGCGACTTCATGCAGCACTTCCCGGTGGACATCTTCCAGACCGGTTCCGGCACCAGTTCCAACATGAACGCCAACGAAGTGATTGCCACCCTGGCCAGCCGCTTGCTTGGCGAGCCGGTGAACCCTAATGATCATGTGAACTGCGGTCAAAGCAGCAACGACATTGTCCCGACCACCATCCATGTCAGCGCTGCACTTGCCTTGCATGAGCAGCTGCTGCCGGCGCTGGTGGGTCTGGTGCAGGTCATCGAGCGAAAGGCTGAAGAGGTTCATCACCACGTCAAAACCGGTCGCACGCACTTGATGGACGCCATGCCGGTGCGCATGAGTCAGGTCCTGAATGGCTGGGCGCAGCAGCTCAAGGCCAACATCGGTCACTTGCAGGACTTGCTGCCGAGCCTGCAATCCCTGGCTCAGGGCGGTACGGCGGTCGGCACCGGGATCAATGCACATCCGCAATTCGCAGCGCGTTTCAGCCAACAGCTGAGCGAGCTGACCCACGTTCAGTTCACACCGGGCAAGGATCTGTTTGCGCTGATCGGCTCCCAGGACACCGCGGTGGCGGTCTCCGGCCAGCTTAAAGCGACAGCGGTTTCGTTGATGAAAATCGCCAACGACCTGCGCTGGATGAACTCCGGCCCGCTGGCCGGCCTCGGCGAAATCGAACTTGAAGCCTTGCAGCCGGGCTCTTCGATCATGCCCGGCAAGGTCAACCCGGTGATCCCGGAAGCCACTGCCATGGTCGCCGCCCAAGTGATCGGCAATGACACAGTCATCACCATCGCCGGTCAGTCAGGCAATTTCGAGCTGAACGTGATGCTGCCGATCATCGCCCAGAACCTGCTGAGCAGCATCGAATTGCTGGCCAACTCAAGTCATCTGCTGGGTGAGAAGGCCATCGCCAGCTTCAAGGTCAACGAATCTCGAATCAAAGAGGCGCTGTCGCGCAACCCGATTCTGGTGACCGCACTCAACCCGATCATTGGTTACCAAAAAGCCGCTGAAATCGCCAAGAAGGCCTATCAACAGGGGCGTCCGGTGATCGATGTCGCCCTGGAGCACACCGACCTGACGCGCAGCCAACTGGAAGAATTACTCAACCCAGAGAAGCTCACCGCAGGCGGCGTGTAATCACCGCTACCGCTTTGGAGGCTCACCATGGAGCACTGGAAACGCACGATCGAAAGGGCCAATCGCCATTTCATGCTGGGCGAATTGGTCGATGCCCGCGAGGCTTACTTGCAGGCACTTGCCCTGGCCCAGGTGTTGTTCGAGCGCTGGGCGGATGCCGACGAAGCGGTGGCGGCCTGCGTGATTTCCCATCACAACCTGGCGGATCTGCATTTGCGTCTGAACCAGCCGGAGGAGAGCGCCGAATATTTGTGCGCGATCCATCAGCGGTTGTTGCAAACCCTGCAGGACCCGCGCCTGCCCCCGGCACTGCGTGAAGCCGCAAAGCACCAAAGCAGCAAAACCTATGTCGAGCTGCTGAATTTCATCAGCGACCACGGCGAATATCCGCGCACCCACCGTTTGCTGCACACCGATACCGCATCGTCTGCGCCTCTACACCATGGAGTCCATTGAAATGGCTTTTACCTTGCCTGCCCTGCCTTACGCTTACGATGCCCTGGAACCGCATATCGATGCGCAGACCATGGAGATCCATTACACCAAGCACCACCAGACCTACATCAATAATCTCAACGCCGCGGTCGAAGGCACCGAATTTGCCGAGTGGTCGGTGGAAAAACTGGTCGCCAGCGTCCGGCAGCTGCCGGAAAAACTCCGCGCGGCGGTGATCAATCAGGGCGGCGGCCACGCCAACCATTCGCTGTTCTGGGAAGTGATGGCGCCTCACGGTGGCGGCAAACCCGAAGGTGCGCTGGCCAAGGCGATTGATGAGCAACTGGGTGGCCTGGACAGTTTCAAGGATGCCTTCACCAAAGCTGCGCTGACCCGCTTTGGCAGTGGCTGGGCCTGGCTCAGCGTCACGCCGCAAAAGACCCTGATAGTGGAAAGTAGCGGCAACCAGGACAGCCCGCTGATGAATGGCAATACGCCGATCCTTGGCCTGGATGTGTGGGAGCACGCTTACTACCTGCAATATCAGAACCGTCGTCCGGAATACATCAATGCGTTCTACAACGTGATCAATTGGCCTGAAGTCGCTACGCGTTATCAGGCTGCGCTGGTTTAAGTCCTCTATAAAAACAATCCAAGGCTGACTATGGGCACTGAAACACTGACGTTTGGCAGCGGACGAATGTTTCGTTACGCGTTGGGATCGCTGTTGCTGCTGGCGGGCATGTCGTTGTTGGTCGCGCACGGACTGGCGTGGCTCGATCTCGAACCCAAGCTACTGCGTGCACTGCAGGGCGGGGCGATTTGTGCCCTGGGCACTGCGTTGGGTGCGGTTCCGGTGCTGGTGATTCGCCGCATGCCGCAGGCGGTCAGCGATACGTTGCTCGGTTTTGGTGCCGGAGTGATGCTCGCGGCGACGGCGTTTTCGCTGATCGTTCCGGGGATCTCGGCTGCTGAAAGCCTGGGGCTGACACCCTGGGCGGCCAGTGGCCTTATCAGCTTCGGCATCATGCTTGGCGCGTTCGGGCTGTTTCTGGTGGACCGTAAAGTGTCGGGCGCCTCGCCGGAAATGCTCGTTGGAGCCCTGGAGCGCCCGGTCATCCCGCCACGGATCTGGTTGTTTGTATTTGCCATCATTGCCCATAACATCCCCGAAGGCATGGCAGTCGGGGTTTCGGCCGGTGGTGGGATGCCGGATGCTGACAGCCTGGCTATGGGCATTGCGTTGCAGGATGTGCCGGAAGGGTTGGTGATTGCGCTGGTACTGGCAGGGGCGGGGATGTCGCGGGTCAAAGCTTTCCTGATCGGTGCGGCATCAGGTCTGGTGGAGCCGGTCTTTGCGCTGTTGTGCGCCTGGCTGGTGAGCCTGGCCGAATTGCTGTTGCCGTTAGGGTTGGCGTTGGCGGCGGGGGCGATGTTGCTGGTGGTCACCCATGAAGTGATTCCCGAGTCGCGGCGCAATGGTCACGACAAGCTGGCGAGTCTTGGGTTGTTGATCGGGTTTTGTTTGATGATGGTGATGGATACGGCGCTCGCTTAGGCGAATGTTCAACCGCCTTCGTCGAAGAAGTTATTGATCAGTGCGACCAGCGCATCCATCGCTTCCTGTTCCTGCTCGCCTTCAGTGCTCAGGTGGATTTTGGTGCCCTTGCCGGCGGCGAGCATCATCATGGCCATGATGCTTTTGCCATCGACCGCGGATTCTGGCGTACGACCTACTCTGATGGTGCAACCCGGGAACTGACCCGCAACGCCAACGAATTTTGCCGAAGCGCGGGCATGAAGGCCCAGCTTGTTGATGATTTCAATTTCCCGAGCAGGCATCGCGATGTGAATCCTTTAGCTGAGGTCGCGGTGGCGAACCTGGACGTTCTTCAGGGATTGTTGCAGGACCTGGCCCAGACGTTCGGTCAGGTAGACGGAGCGGTGGTGCCCGCCGGTGCAGCCAATGGCGATGGTGACATAAGCGCGGTTGCTGGCGGCAAAGCGCGGCAACCACTTGAGCAGGTACGTGGAGATGTCCTGGAACATCTCTTCGACGTCCGGTTGTGCCGCCAGGTATTCGGCCACCGGTTGATCAAGCCCGGATTGGTCGCGCAATTCCGGCTTCCAGTAAGGGTTGGGCAGGCAGCGCACGTCGAACACCAGGTCTGCATCAACCGGCATGCCCCGCTTGAACCCGAAAGACTCCACCAGGAACGCCGTGCCCGCTTCCGGCTGGTTCAGCAGACGCAGCTTGATGGTATCGCGCAGCTGATACAGGTTCAGGTTGGTGGTATTCACCTTGAGGTCCGCCAGATCGGCGATCGGACCCAGCAGGGCACTTTCGTCCTGAATTGCCTCGGCCAGCGAGCGATTGGCGTTGCTCAGCGGGTGGCGGCGGCGGGTTTCCGAGAAGCGTTTGAGCAACGTTTCTTCGTCGGCGTCCAGGTACAGCACATCACACTTGATATGCCGGCTGCGGACTTCTTCAAGCAATTCCGGAAACCGCGACAGGTGACTCGGCAGGTTGCGAGCATCGATGGATACCGCGACCAGCGGTTGTGCCAGCTCGGTATGAATCAGCGCGCGCTCGGCCAGTTCCGGCAGCAATCCGGCGGGCAGGTTGTCGATGCAGTAGTAGCCGTTGTCCTCGAGAACATCGAGTGCGGTACTTTTACCTGAGCCGGATCGGCCACTGACGATGATCAAGCGCATGGTTAATGACCGTTTTGCTCGTCCAGGACAACCTGATACAAGGCTTCATTGCTCGGGGCGCTGCGCAGTTTTTCGCGCACTTCCTTGCGGTCGAGCATGCTGGCGATCTGGCGCAGTAACTCCAGGTGCGCATCGGTAGCGGCTTCCGGGACCAGCAGAACGAACAGCAGGTCAACCGGGGCGCCGTCGATGGCGTCGAAATCAATGGGTGCATCAAGGTGCATCAGGGCGCTGATGGGCAAGGTGCAGCCCTTCAGGCGGCAGTGGGGAATGGCGATGCCGTTGCCAAAACCGGTTGAGCCGAGTTTTTCACGGGCAATCAGAGCCTCGAAGACATCTTGCATCTCCAGATCCGGCACTTCTTTGTGGATAAGGTTGGCAATTTGCTCGAGGGCTTTCTTTTTACTGCCGCCCGGCACGTTCACGAGGGAACGGCCGGGGGTCAGGATGCTTTCAAGTCGGATCATGGGTTGGGAGTGTTAACGACCGGTCGCGCCCTGGAGGAGGCTTTGGGTCTTTTCCTTATGCTTTTTGAGTTGTTTATCCAGCTTGTCGGTCAGTGCGTCGATCGCCGCGTACATATCGGTATGCTCCGCGTTTGCGACCACTTCATTGCCGGGAATATGCAGCGTGGCTTCGATTTTCTGCTTGAGCTTTTCGACCGTCATCGTGACCTGCACGTTGGTGATCTTGTCGAAATGCCTCTCTAATCGTTCGAGTTTTTCGCCGATGTAGGTGCGAAGAGGTTCGGTCACTTCCAGTTGGTGTCCACTGATGTTGACTTGCATACAGCTTCTCCTTCGTTGCCAGTGCATAAAGCGGCAGGCAGAAATGCCTGCCACTGGAACGCTGTGGCGTGGCTCTACATCAACCGCTTGCGTTCGCTCGAAGGCGCGATCCCGAGGGATTCGCGGTACTTGGCGACGGTGCGGCGAGCCACCTGAATGCCTTGTGCCTCCAGTAAACCAGCGATCTTGCTGTCACTCAACGGCTTTTTCTGATTTTCCGCGGCAACCAGTTTTTTGATGATCGCGCGGATCGCTGTGGACGAGCATTCACCGCCTTCGGAGGTGCTGACGTGGCTGGAGAAAAAGTATTTCAGTTCATATATGCCCCGAGGGGTATGCATGAATTTTTGCGTGGTGACCCGTGAAATCGTCGACTCGTGCATCCCCACCGCTTCGGCGATGTCATGCAGGACCAGCGGCTTCATCGCTTCGTCGCCGTATTCAAGAAAGCCGCGCTGATGCTCGACGATCTGAGTGGCTACTTTCATCAGGGTTTCGTTGCGGCTTTGCAGGCTCTTGATGAACCAGCGGGCCTCTTGCAACTGATTGCGCATGAAGGTGTTGTCGGCGCTGGTGTCGGCGCGGCGCACAAAACCGGCGTATTGGGCGTTGACCCGCAGCCGTGGCACCGATTCCTGGTTCAGCTCGACCAGCCAGCGCTCATTGTCCTTGCGCACGATCACGTCAGGGACAACATATTCGGCTTCACTGGACTCGATCTGCGAGCCCGGGCGCGGGTTGAGGCTCTGCACCAGCTCGATGACCTGGCGCAGTTCATCTTCCTTGAGCTTCATGCGACGCATGAGCTGGCTGTAATCGCGGCTGCCGAGCAGGTCGATGTAGTCGGTGACCAGGCGTTTCGCTTCGGCCAGCCAAGGCGTCTTGGCTGGCAGTTGGCGCAATTGCAGCAGCAGGCATTCGCCCAGGTTGCGGGCGCCAATGCCGGCCGGTTCGAATTGCTGGATGCGGTGCAGGACGGCTTCGATTTCGTCCAGTTCGATGTCCAGTTCCGGATCGAAGGCCTCGAGAATTTCCTCGAGGGTTTCGTCCAGGTAGCCCTGATTGTTGATGCAGTCGATCAGGGTCACGGCGATCAGACGATCGGTGTCGGACATCGGTGCCAGGTTCAGTTGCCACAACAAATGGCTTTGCAGGCTTTCGCCGGCCGATGTGCGGGTGGTGAAATCCCACTCGTCGTCATCGTTGCTCGGCAAGCTGCTGGCACTGGTCTGGTAGACGTCTTCCCACGCGGTATCAACGGGCAGCTCGTTGGGAATGCGCTCGTTCCAGTCGCCTTCCTCGAGGTTATCCACCGTCGGGGCGGTTTCCTGGTAGGAGGGTTCCGAAATGTCGGCGTTGGGGAGCTGTTCGGCTTTGTCGGCCAAGGGGTCGGCGTTATCGAAGTCGTCGCCTTCTTCCTGGCGTTCGAGCATCGGATTGGACTCCAGGGCCTCCTGGATTTCCTGTTGCAGGTCCAGGGTCGACAATTGGAGCAGGCGGATGGCCTGTTGCAGCTGCGGTGTCATCGTCAGCTGCTGGCCCATTCTCAAGACTAGCGATGGTTTCATGGCAGGGGCTTAACACCTTATTCGCCGGCGCACATGCGCCATCCACTACAGGGCGCCGGAGCGCCAAACATAAGCAAATTATATGCCCGAAACTGCAGCGTTTGCCTAGAGCGCTGTAACAATAAAAAAGTATTGATTTTTTATCGCGACGAGCGCTCGGACAATCAGCCAGACACCTTACTGCTTAAAGGCGGAATTCATGGCCCAGATACACTTCCTTGACCAGTTCGTTGGCCAGGATGGTGGCGGAGTCACCTTCGGCGATCAGTTGACCATCGTTGACGATGTAGGCGGTTTCGCAGATATCCAGGGTTTCACGGACGTTGTGGTCAGTGATCAGCACGCCAATGCCTTTGGCCTTGAGGTGGTAGATGATCTGCTTGATGTCGCCCACCGAAATAGGGTCCACACCGGCGAATGGTTCGTCGAGGAGGATGAATTTCGGGTTGGTGGCCAGTGCCCGGGCGATTTCCACCCGACGACGTTCACCACCGGACAGGCTCATGCCTAGGTTGTCGCGGATGTGGCTGATGTGGAATTCCTGCAGCAGGCTTTCCAGTTCCTTGCGACGCTCGGCCTTGTCGAGTTCCTTGCGGGTCTCGAGGATGGCCATGATGTTATCGGCGACCGAGAGTTTACGGAAGATCGACGCTTCTTGCGGAAGATAGCCGATACCGGCCTTCGCACGACCATGCATTGGCTGGTGGCTGACGTCCAGGTCGTCGATCAGCACGCGACCCTGATCGGCCTGCACCAGGCCGACGATCATGTAGAAACAGGTGGTCTTGCCGGCGCCGTTAGGGCCTAGCAGGCCGACGATTTGACCGCTGTCGATGGACAGGCTGACGTCACGCACGACCTGGCGGCTCTTGTAGCTCTTGGCCAGATGCTGAGCTTTCAGAGTTGCCATTAAGGAGCCTTTTTCGCGTCGTTTTTCGGCTTGGGCTGGATCACCATGTCGATGCGCGGACGCGACTCGGTAACCTTGCTACCCGTAGCACGCCCGGCGCTCGCAAGCTTTTTCTGGGTGTCGTAGACGATTTTCTCGCCCTGGGTGACGTTGTTGTCCTTGTCGACGACTTTTGCCTTGTCGATCAGCACGACGCGGTTTTGCGAGGCGTGGTACTGGATGGTCACGCCCCAGCCCTGAACAGGCTTGGTGTCGCCGGCCGTCTGCATCTGCTCGAAGTAGGCGAGGTTGCCCACCGAGGTCACCACGTCGATGTCGCCAGCCGGGGTACGGGTGATGGTCACGGTATTACCGGTGACCTTCATCGAGCCCTGAGTGATGATCACGTCACCTTTATAGGTGGCAACGCCATTCTTGTCGTCCAGTTGGGCGTCGTCGGCCTGAATGCGGATAGGCTGCTCTTGATCGTTCGGCAGAGCCCAGGCGCTCACGCTTCCCAGTGCTGCGCCCAGACTGAGCAAAATAGGGAGAGTTTTAACGAGCCTCATACTGTCCTCTTACGTTCGATAGCAGGTGTATCCTGCTTTCTTTCAAATACGCTTTCATTCCGTTGCCTGTCGATACACCGCCAGCGCCGTCGATTCTAACGGGTTGATCGGTCTGCGCATATTGCTGCTGCGGGAACACCGTCATTCGGGTGGTGGTAATCAGGGTTCGGCGGTTTTTCTCGTCGAAACGGGTGATGCGCACCGAGTCGATCAGCTCGACCTGAGTGCCGTCCGGGTTGACTTCGCCGCGCTCACTCTGGACGTGCCACGGAAACTGCGTACCGCGAAACATGTTCAGGTCAGGGTTGGTCAGCAACGTCACCTCGCTCGCTTTCAGGTGTTCGACCTTGTCGGACGTCATTTCGTATTGCAGTTTGCCGTCCGGCAGGTACTGAACGCTGTGGGCGTTGAGGGCGTAATAGTCGATTGCGCTTTCATCGACCGTGACCACCGGCTTGTCGAGGAAGCGTTCCGGGCTGATGTTCCAGTAGCCGACCGCGGCGAACAGCGCCGCGATGCAGCCGAACACCAGGATGTTACGAATCTTTTTGCTCAGCATAATGGGCTCACAGGTACGCGGCGTTGGCCGCATCGAGGCGGCCCTGGGCGCGCAGGATCAATTCACAGAATTCGCGAGCGGCACCCTCGCCACCACGGGCCAGGGTGATGCCATGGGCGTGTTCACGCACGAAGCTGGCAGCGTTTGCTACGGCCATGCCCAGACCCACGCGGCGAATCACCGGCAGGTCCGGCAAGTCGTCGCCCAGGTAGGCGACCTGTTCATAGCTTAGGTTGAGTTGGGCAAGAAGTTCGTCGAGCACCACCAGTTTGTCTTCACGACCCTGGTAGAGGTGTGGAATGCCGAGGTTCTTCGCCCGCCGTTCGACCACCGGGGTCTTGCGGCCGCTGATGATAGCGGTCTGCACGCCGGCTGCCATCAACATCTTGATGCCTTGACCGTCTAGGGTGTTGAACGTCTTGAATTCGCTGCCGTCTTCGAGAAAGTACAGGCGCCCGTCGGTCAGCACGCCGTCGACGTCGAATACCGCGAGTTTGATCTGTTTGCCGCGTTGCAGCAGGTCCGTGCTCATTACATTACTCCCGCACGCAGCAAGTCGTGCATGTTCAAGGCGCCGACCGGGCGGTCTTCGCTGTCGACCACGACCAGTGCGTTGATCTTGTGGTCTTCCATGATTTTCAGGGCTTCGGCGGCGAGCATTTCGGCGCGAGCAGTCTTGCCGTGCGCGGTCATGACCTGATCGATGGTGGCGCTGTGGATGTCGATGCTGCGGTCCAGTGTGCGGCGCAAGTCACCGTCGGTGAAGATCCCGGCCAGTTTGCCATCGGCTTCCAGGATCACGGTCATGCCCAGGCCCTTGCGGGTCATTTCCATCAGCGCATCCTTGAGCAGCGTACCGCGCTGAACCTGCGGCAGCTCCTGGCCGGCGTGCATGACGTTTTCGACTTTCAGCAGCAG
Organism: Pseudomonas sp. GW823-FHT02C02; assembly: GCF_058797635.1. Taxonomy (NCBI): domain Bacteria; kingdom Pseudomonadati; phylum Pseudomonadota; class Gammaproteobacteria; order Pseudomonadales; family Pseudomonadaceae; genus Pseudomonas; species Pseudomonas sp. GW823-FHT02C02. The sequence continues at coordinate 70,088 of NZ_JBXAJV010000005.1, forward strand.
GCGTCGACCCAGCGCGCCGCCTGGATGGGAAAAGGCGAAGTCTTCAGCGGTAAAGCCCCGGGCCTCCAGTAGCGCAACGGCCAAGGCATCGCCCATGACCAGCGCGGCGGTGGTCGACGAGGTCGGTGCCAGGTTCAGCGGGCAGGCTTCGTGCTCTACGTGAACGTTGAGGTTGACCTCGGCGGCCTTGGCCAGCGGCGAGTCCGGGTTGCCGGTCACGCTGATCAATTTGATGCCCAGACGCTTGATCAGGGGCAGCAGGGTGACGATTTCATTGGTGGAGCCGGAGTTCGACAGCGCGAGGATGATGTCGTCGCGGGTGATCATGCCCATGTCGCCGTGGCTGGCTTCGGCCGGGTGCACGAAAAAGGCCGTGGTGCCGGTGCTGGCCAGGGTGGCGGCGATCTTGTTGCCGATGTGCCCCGATTTGCCCATGCCGACCACGACCACGCGGCCTTTGCTGTCCAGAATCATCTCGCAAGCGCGTACAAAATCTGCGTCGATATGGGGCAGCAAGCCTTGTACGGCTTCCAGTTCGAGGCGGATGGTGCGTTGTGCAGATTGAATCAGGTCGCTGGATTGGCTCATGTCAGAAATCGTATAGCCTGATGAAAAGGCGGCGATTATAGCGGTAATGATCAAAACCCTCACGCAAGTTCGTCACGCTTTGTCATTCCCTGTTACTGAATCCCTTCTGAACAAGGCTTTTTGCCTGTCAAGTTGCTGAACATGGGCCGGCGTGGGCCTTGGGCGCTTGGCCTTTGCAGTGATATAGTTCGCCGCCAGTTCGGCCTGCCCGTGGAGGTATGTGCTTTCGTCAGAAAGACAGGCGTCCGAGTGTGAGGCTGCATCGCAAGGAGTTTAGATGAGTGCCGATAACGCCTACGCGGTCGAGCTGAAGGGACTGTCCTTCAAGCGCGGTGCGCGCAGCATTTTCAATAACGTCGATATCCGTATCCCGCGCGGCAAGGTCACCGGCATCATGGGGCCTTCCGGGTGTGGCAAGACCACGCTGTTGCGGTTGATGGGCGCGCAGTTGCGGCCCACCAAGGGCGAAGTCTGGGTCAATGGCCAGAACCTGCCAAAGCTGTCGCGCAGCGATCTGTTCGATGCGCGCAAGCATATGGGTGTGCTGTTCCAGAGCGGCGCGCTGTTTACCGACCTCGACGTGTTCGAGAACGTCGCCTTTCCGCTGCGCGTTCATACCGAGCTGCCGGAAGAAATGATCCGTGACATCGTCCTGCTCAAATTGCAGGCCGTGGGGTTGCGTGGCGCCATCGAGCTGATGCCCGACGAACTGTCCGGTGGCATGAAGCGCCGTGTCGCGCTGGCGCGGGCGATTGCCCTCGATCCGCAGATCCTCATGTATGACGAACCCTTTGTCGGCCAGGACCCTATCGCCATGGGCGTGTTGGTGCGCCTGATCCGCTTGCTCAACGATGCGTTGGGCATCACCAGTATCGTGGTCTCCCATGATCTGGCCGAGACCGCCAGCATCGCCGACTACATCTATGTGGTGGGCGACGGCCAGGTGTTGGGGCAGGGCACTCCCGAGGAGCTGATGAACTCGCAGGAACCGCGGATTCGTCAATTCATGACCGGCGATCCCGACGGTCCGGTCGCATACCACTTTCCAGCGACGGATTACCGCGCAGATCTTCTGGGGAAGCGTTGATGCGCAAGATTTCACTATTGGAACGCGTGCGTCGGTTCGGCCATGCCGGCATCGATGTGCTGGCGGTGTTCGGCCGTTCGGCGATTTTCCTGTTTCATGCCTTGCTCGGTCGCGGTGGTATCGGCGGCGGCTTTGGCCTGCTGATCAAGCAACTGCATTCGGTGGGCGTGATGTCCCTGGTGATCATTGTGGTCTCCGGGGTGTTCATCGGCATGGTGCTGGCGCTGCAAGGCTTCAACATCCTGTCCAGCTACGGTTCGGAGCAGGCGGTGGGGCAGATGGTTGCGCTGACGCTGTTGCGCGAACTTGGCCCCGTGGTCACGGCACTGCTGTTCGCCGGGCGTGCAGGTTCGGCGCTGACCGCCGAAATCGGCAACATGAAGTCCACCGAACAGTTGTCCAGTCTGGAAATGATTGGCGTCGACCCGCTCAAGTACATCATTGCCCCGCGCCTGTGGGCCGGCTTCATTTCCCTGCCAGTGCTGGCGATGATTTTCAGCGTGGTGGGTATCTGGGGCGGTTCGTGGGTGGCTGTCGACTGGCTGGGTGTCTATGAAGGTTCCTACTGGTCCAACATGCAGAACAGCGTGACGTTCACCGATGATGTGCTCAACGGCATCATCAAGAGCATCGTCTTTGCCTTCGTCGTGACCTGGATCGCCGTATTCCAAGGCTATGACTGCGAGCCCACTTCCGAGGGGATCAGTCGTGCCACTACCAAGACCGTGGTGTACGCCTCTTTGGCTGTGCTCGGCCTGGACTTTATTTTGACCGCCTTGATGTTTGGAGATTTCTGATGCAAAACCGCACCCTGGAAATCGGTGTCGGCCTTTTCTTGCTGGCTGGCATCCTGGCTTTGCTGTTGCTAGCGTTGCGGGTCAGTGGCCTGTCCCCAAGTGCCACCACCGATACTTATAAACTTTATGCATATTTCGACAATATCGCCGGTTTGACGGTCAGAGCTAAAGTGACCATGGCCGGTGTGACCATCGGCAAGGTCACGGCGATCGATCTGGACCGCGACAGTTTCACCGGTCGAGTGACGATGCAGCTGGAAAAGCGCGTAGATAACCTGCCGACCGACTCCACTGCATCTATCCTGACCGCTGGCCTGTTGGGCGAGAAGTACATCGGCATCAGCGTGGGCGGCGAAGAAGGCTTGCTCAAGGATGGTGGAACCATCCACGACACCCAGTCGTCGCTGGTGCTCGAGGACCTGATCGGTAAATTCCTGCTCAATACCGTTAGCAAAGACGCCAAATGAGGAGCTTTTGAATGATCTCTACCTTGCGACGTGGCCTGTTGGTATTACTCGCGGCCCTGCCGTTGATGGCTAACGCCGTGGCAGCGCCCTCAGCGCACGAAATCGTGCAGGACACCACGACTCGGTTGCTTGCAGACCTGTCGGCCAACAAAGAGAAGTACAAGCAGGACCCACAAGACTTTTACACGGCGCTGAACACCATCGTCGGGCCGGTCGTGGATGCCGAGGGCATTTCCAAAAGCATCATGACGGTCAAATACTCGCGCAAAGCAACGCCGGCGCAGATGAAGACCTTCGAAGAAAACTTCAAGAGAGGTCTGTTCCAGTTCTATGGCAACGCCTTGCTCGAGTACAACAATCAGGGCATCACCGTCGACCCTGCCAAGGATGAGTCCGGAGACCGTACCAGCGTTGCCATGACGGTCAAAGGCTCCAACGGCTCGATCTATCCTGTGTCTTACACTCTCGAGAAAATCAACGGCGAGTGGAAACTGCGCAACGTGATCATCAACGGCATCAATATCGGCAAGCTGTTCCGCGATCAGTTCGCCGATGCGATGCAGCGCAATGGCAATGACCTGGACAAGACCATCAACGGTTGGGCCGGGGAAGTCGCCAAGGCCAAGGATAAAACCGCAGACGCCTCCGAGAAGTCTGCCCAATGAGTGTGTCGGCCATTCGCATGAGCGAAACCGGCGAGCTGCGACTGAGCGGCATGCTGGATTACCGCACCGGCCCTGGTCTGCGCAAGCAGGGGCAGGCGTTGATCAAGTCCAGCAAGGCCGCCGAACTGGTGGTTGATTGTTCGGCAGTGTTGAAGTCCAGCAGCGTAGGCTTGTCCCTGCTGCTGTGCTTCATGCGCGATGCAGAGGCGGCCGGCAAGGCGCTGAGCATCCGCGGAATGCCAGAAGACATGCGTGAAATCGCTCAGGTCAGCGAATTGACCGAGCTGTTGGCGCATCCCTAACCAGCATCTATAAAGAAGCCCCCCGTCAGAGTCCTGCTTCGCGGGGTTCGCAGGCGCGGGGCTTTTTTGTATGATGTCCGACCCGCGCGCACAGGGCGCCGATTGAGGTTGAGCATGCAGGCCGTAGAAGTGAAGAGCTTCCTTGAAGGAAAGCTGCCCGGAACGTTGGTAGAAGTTGAGGGCGAAGGCTGCAATTTCCAGCTGAACGTGATTAGCGATGAACTGGCGGCGTTAAGCCCGGTGAAGCGTCAGCAGCAGATCTATGCCCATTTGAACCCATGGATCACCGATGGCAGCATCCATGCGGTCACTATGAAATTTTTCAGCAGCGCGGCCTGGGCCGAGCGCACCTGAGCCCAAGGGCGTCGAGATTCTTATGGATAAATTGATTATTACTGGCGGCGTTCGTCTTGATGGCGAAATCCGCATCTCCGGGGCGAAGAACTCTGCCCTGCCGATCCTGGCTGCAACCCTGCTGTGCGATGGCCCGGTAACGGTTGCCAACCTGCCGCACCTGCACGACATCACCACCATGATCGAGCTGTTCGGCCGCATGGGCATTGAGCCGGTGATCGACGAGAAGCTCAGCGTCGAAATCGACCCGCGCACCATCAAGACCCTGATCGCACCGTATGAGCTGGTGAAAACCATGCGCGCATCGATCCTGGTGCTGGGCCCGATGGTTGCCCGTTTCGGTGAAGCCGAAGTCGCCCTGCCTGGCGGTTGCGCCATTGGTTCGCGTCCGGTTGACCTGCACATCCGTGGTCTCGAAGCCATGGGCGCGGTCATCGACGTCGAAGGCGGCTACATCAAGGCCAAGGCGCCAGAAGGCGGCTTGCGCGGTGCGCACTTCTTCTTCGACACCGTCAGCGTGACCGGTACCGAAAACATCATGATGGCCGCCGCCCTGGCCAAGGGCCGCAGCGTGTTGCAGAACGCCGCTCGCGAACCTGAAGTCATCGACCTGGCGAACTTCCTGATTGCCATGGGTGCCAAGATCACTGGCGCCGGCACCGACACCATCACCATCGATGGCGTTGAGCGTCTGCACCCGACCACCTACAAAGTGATGCCTGACCGTATTGAAACCGGCACCTATCTGGTGGCGGCAGCCGTCACCGGCGGTCGCGTGAAGGTCAAGGACACTGATCCGACCATCCTCGAAGCGGTTCTTGAGAAACTCAAGGAATCGGGCGCGGAAATCACCTGCGGCGAAGACTGGATCGAGCTGAACATGCACGGCAAGCGGCCAAAAGCCGTCAACGTGCGGACCGCTCCGTACCCGGCGTTCCCGACCGACATGCAGGCGCAGTTCATCTCCCTCAACGCCATTGCCGAAGGCACGGGCGCCGTGATCGAGACGATCTTCGAAAACCGCTTCATGCACGTTTACGAACTGCACCGCATGGGCGCCAAGATCCAGGTCGAAGGCAACACGGCCATCGTCACCGGTACCGAAAAGCTGAAAGGCGCGCCAGTGATGGCCACCGACCTGCGTGCTTCGGCCAGCCTGGTAATCTCGGCACTGATCGCCGAAGGCGACACCCTGATCGACCGCATCTACCACATCGACCGTGGTTACGAGTGCATCGAAGAGAAACTGCAGATGCTCGGCGCCAAGATTCGCCGCGTACCGGGCTAGTTTCTGCTGCATGGGCGCAGGGACGCGCCCGTTGAATTTGTTTCAAGTCGAGCCAGTTTCTGGCTCGATGTGTGTCCGGCGCCGTTTGCGACCGGGCATCAGTAGCCTGATAAGGACTGACGTTTCCCATGTTGACCATCGCACTGTCCAAGGGCCGCATCCTTGACGACACCCTGCCGCTTCTGGCTGAAGCGGGCATCGTGCCGACCGAGAATCCGGACAAGAGCCGCAAGTTGATCATCCCCACGACCCAGGCCGACGTGCGCCTGCTGATCGTGCGCGCCACCGATGTGCCGACCTACGTCGAGCATGGTGCCGCGGACCTGGGCGTCGCCGGTAAAGATGTGCTGATGGAATATGGTGGCCAGGGTCTTTACGAACCGCTGGACTTGCGAATTGCCCTCTGCAAGCTGATGACCGCCGGCCGTGTCGGTGATGTCGAACCCAAGGGCCGCCTGCGGGTAGCGACCAAGTTCGTCAACGTTGCCAAGCGTTACTACGCCGAGCAGGGCCGTCAGGTCGACATCATCAAGCTCTACGGCTCGATGGAACTGGCGCCGCTGATCGGTCTGGCGGACAAGATTATCGACGTGGTCGACACCGGTAACACCTTGCGTGCCAATGGCCTGGAACCCCAGGATTTCATCGCTGACATCAGCTCCCGGCTGATCGTCAACAAAGCGTCGATGAAAATGCAGCACGCCCGTATCCAGGCGTTGATCGACACCCTGCGCAAGGCAGTGGAGTCTCGACACCGCGGCTGATTCACCTGCGCGACGTTAAGTCGCGCCCGTCTATCCGCCTCATAGCCAGAATTCTCAGGTGCCCAAGCGGAAACGACTGCTAAGTTAGGGCGCCTGAGTTTTTGCCATTCCTATGAGGCTCTCGCTATGACCGCACCGACTGCAATTCGCCGACTCAATGCTGCTGACCCGGATTTCGCGCATCATCTGGATCATCTGCTGAGCTGGGAAAGTGTGTCTGACGACTCGGTCAATCAGCGAGTGCTGGACATCATCAAAGCCGTGCGCGAGCGTGGAGACGCAGCGCTGGTGGACTTCACCCGGCAGTTCGACGGCCTGGACGTTGCGTCCATGGCGGATCTGATCCTGCCGCGTGAACGCCTGGAACTGGCCCTGACCCGCATCACCGTGCCTCAGCGTGAAGCGCTGGAAAAAGCCGCGGCCCGCGTGCGCAGCTACCACGAAAAACAGAAACAGGATTCCTGGACCTACACCGAAGCTGATGGCACGGTGCTGGGCCAGAAGGTCACGCCACTGGATCGCGCCGGTCTGTACGTCCCGGGCGGCAAGGCGTCGTACCCATCCTCCGTGTTGATGAATGCAATTCCGGCCAAGGTCGCCGGCGTGACCGAAGTGGTCATGGTGGTGCCGACACCGCGCGGTGAACTCAACGAACTGGTGCTGGCGGCGGCGTGCATCGCCGGTGTTGACCGCGTTTTCACCATTGGCGGCGCGCAAGCGGTTGCCGCATTGGCTTACGGTACCGAAAGCGTGCCGAAGGTCGACAAGGTGGTTGGCCCGGGCAATATCTATGTCGCCACCGCCAAGCGCCATGTGTTCGGCCAGGTCGGCATCGACATGATCGCCGGTCCGTCGGAAATCCTCGTGGTGTGCGATGGCCATACCGATCCGGACTGGATCGCCATGGACCTGTTCTCCCAGGCCGAGCACGACGAAGACGCCCAGGCGATTCTGGTCAGCCCGGACGCCGAGTTCCTCGACAAGGTCGCGGCCAGCATCGCCAAACTGCTGCCGACCATGGAGCGCGCCCAGATCATCGAAACCTCGATCAATGGCCGTGGTGCGTTGATCAAGGTTCGCGACATGGAGCAGGCCATCGAAGTGGCCAACCGCATTGCGCCGGAACACCTGGAGTTGTCGGTCGCCGATCCGCAAGCCTGGCTGCCGCTGATCCGTCACGCCGGCGCGATCTTCATGGGCCGTCACACCTCCGAAGCCCTGGGCGATTACTGCGCAGGCCCGAACCACGTGTTGCCGACGTCCGGCACCGCGCGGTTCTCTTCGCCGCTGGGTGTGTACGACTTCCAGAAACGCTCGTCGATCATCTTCTGCTCCGAGCAGGGTGCGTCCGAACTGGGCAAGACCGCTTCCGTGCTGGCCCGTGGCGAGTCGCTGACTGCCCACGCCCGTAGCGCCGAATACCGCATTGTTGATGAGCAAAAGGGGAACTGAACATGAGTAAATTCTGGAGCCCGTTCGTCAAGGATCTGGTGCCTTACGTGCCGGGCGAGCAGCCGAAACTGGCGAAACTGGTGAAGCTCAACACCAACGAAAATCCTTACGGCCCATCGCCAAAAGCGCTGGCGGCGATGCAGACCGAACTCAACGACAACCTGCGTCTGTACCCGGACCCGAACAGCGATCTGCTGAAAAACGCCGTGGCTACGTATTACGGCGTGCAGACCAACCAGGTGTTCCTCGGCAACGGTTCCGATGAAGTCCTGGCGCACATCTTCCACGGCTTGCTGCAACACGACAAAGCAGTGCTGTTCCCGGACATCAGCTACAGCTTCTATCCGGTCTACTGCGGGTTGTATGGCATCCAGTTCGACGCGGTGCCGCTGGACGAGCAGTTCCAAATCAACCCGGCGGACTACGCCCGGCCAAACGGCGGGATCATCTTCCCGAACCCGAACGCACCGACCGGTTGCCTGCTGGCACTGGACGCGGTTGAGCAAATCCTCAAGGCCAGCCCGGATTCGGTGGTTGTGGTGGATGAGGCCTACATCGACTTCGGTGGCGAGACGGCGATCAGCCTGGTGGACCGTTATCCGAACCTGCTGGTGACTCAGACCTTGTCCAAATCCCGCTCGCTGGCCGGCCTGCGGGTGGGCCTGGCGGTGGGGCATCCGGATTTGATTGAGGCGCTGGAGCGGATCAAGAACAGCTTCAACTCCTATCCGCTGGATCGCCTGGCAAATGTCGGGGCGGCGGCGGCGTTCGAGGATCGCGAGTACTTCGACAAGACGTGCCGGTTGGTCATCGAGCATCGTGAGTGGGTGGTTGCGCAACTTGAAGCGAAGGGCTTTGAAGTGCTGCCGTCGGCGGCGAACTTCATTTTTGCCCGTCATCCAAAGCACGACGCGGCCGGGCTGGCGGCGAAATTGCGCGAGCAAGGCGTGATCGTCCGGCACTTCAAGCAAGAGAGGATTGCCCAGTTCCTGCGGATTTCCATCGGCACGCCGGAACAGAACCAGGCACTGATTGATGGTTTGGGGGATTTGTAAGGCGTCGGTCGGTAATGGGTGCACTGATCGGGCTTGGAAGTAGGAGCCTGATCAGTGCCGTCGCTGTAACGGATCAGCTTTGTTGTACGTCAAACTCGCCGGTAACTGTCCGCGGCGATGAATCATCTGTGATGAACTCAAATTCACCTTTGGCCTTTGTCATGCCTTCAGTGAACGTCACTGTTATCGAACCGGTTTTAACATGGTGGCTGTTCGTACCGTCAAAGAGAACCCACTTAGGATCGTTCTCGTTGAAATCATCTGGGTATTTTTTTGTTACTTTTTGATTGTCGACGATTCCAGTCGGAAATCCGATAAAAATTGAAAGCGTGTTTTTTGTCCCGCGGATATATCCAGCAGGTTTTTCCCCCGCAAACTTGTGAAGTTTAACTTCGGCCGCACTAAAGTGAGGGTCAACACTGATTGTTGCATTAAAAGTACCTGAGTCCTTTTGAGATTTTTGTGTGGCCATGAATAAAGCTCCCTTCGGTCAAATTAAGAGTGGAAGACAAAAGCGTCATTCCTCCTGCGGTATTAACGTTAACGACGGGAGCTTTCGAAAGGTACTGTCATAAATGACAGTTCATTAGCTTTATTTGGAATAAGTTTCTGTTCTTGAATATCAAATACTTCAGGTGTGGCAGGAAGATAGTTCTGGCCGCGAAGAACCCTGACGCGATGCAGCTGTTACGCCACGCCATCGTTCTCCACGGGCAAGTCGGACCGCCGCACCGTGCGCGCCTACAGAGGGTTACTCGTGATGCGGTTCGCCCAGAAACGTCAGCGAACTGAACACCCCCCGCGTCGCCACATCCGGATTGTCCTTCAGCACGATCTCCATCTGCGCCGAAATCACGTTCAACCCTTCATTACGCACCACCACCTGCGCACGCCCGTCCTCATCTGTCTCGGTACTCAATGTATTCGGCGCACTTCGATAGTCGCCAATCAACTTCACCCCCGCCGCCGGCTTCCCATCCAATAACACCTGCACGGGCAGCAACTTGCCCGGTCCGACCGTCAGAGGATCAACCTCCGGCAGAATCAGCAGTTTCATCTGATCAAGCTTGGGTAACTTCGCCCCAGGCTGATAAATCGCCAGGCTGTATTTGAACGTCTGTGTCGACTCGATGGCCCCCGGCACTTTGCTGCGTCCTTCGTTGATCCATTTTTTATCCGCCGTTTGCGACCACATGCCGTTGTCCAGCGCCACCGCCATCACGGCAGGCGGCTTCAGCGGTTGCAGACGTGCGTGATCGGCCAGGCGCTGGACGGTCACCGGGATCATTTTGCCGTTGACGTCATAAGCCCAGGCGCCGCTGATTTTTTGTGCCTTGAAGGCGTTGTCTTCGGCGCCGTGGCCGTAAATCACTTCGATGTTGCCGCGACGCTGTTCGGTCCAGAGACCATGGGCCGAGACCTGGCCGGTAAACAACAGGCCGAGCAGCAGGCTGAGCAGTGCGGGTTTGAGGTTTTGCATGGGAACTTCCTTTTACAGATTGAGTGTGAGGCTGACGGTGAAATTGCGCGGCTCACCGGGGTTGACCCAGTAATTGCTGTAGGAGCGCTCGTAGTATTTCTCGTCGAAAAGGTTGTTCAGGTTCAGGCCGACAGTGACGTTTTTGCTGGCCTTGTAATGGGCCAGAAGGTCGACGGTGTGGTAGGACGGCAGCTCGAAATCGCTGCCGGATTCGCCTGAACGATCGCCGACGTAAGTGAACGCCGCGCCGACGTCGGAGCCTCGTAAATGGCCATCCTGAAATTCATAAACGCCCAGCAGGCTGCCGCTGCGCTTGGCGACGCCGAGGATTCGGCTGCCGGTGGGAATTACCTTGTCGCCCTCGGTGACCTCGGCGTCGATGTAGGCGAAGGCACCGATCACCCGCACGGCGTCGGTCACTTGCCCGGTGACTTGCAGGTCGAATCCCTGGCTGCGGGCCTTGCCCATGGCGCGGCTGGTGTCCGTGCCCGGGTCTAGTGCAAGGACGTTTTCCTTTTCAATATGGAAGGCGGCGAGGGTGGTGCTCAAGCGGTCGTCGAACAGCTCGCTCTTGATCCCGACTTCGTAACCGACGCCTTCTTCCGGGTCGAAGGATTGGCCGCCAGCGTCCAGGCCGTTGTTCGGCTTGAACGAGGTGGAGGCGTTGGCGAACAGCCCGACTTCGGGTGTCAGCTGATAAAGCAGGCCGGCCCGTTGGGTCAGTGCGTCGTGGCTTTGGCGGCTGGTGGCACCGCGGCTGTGATCGTCGATGCTTTGCTCGAAATGTTCGAAGCGTGCACCGAGCATGCCGCGCAGTTTGTCGGTGAAGACAATCTGGTCCTGCAGGTTCAGCGCCCGGCTTTCGACGTGTTCAAAAAGGTCGGTGCCGGAGCGCTTACCGTTGGGTTTCGGCTGACCGTAGACGGGTTGATAAATGTCGATAGCGTAGGGGCCGCCGGCAATGGTCGTGACCCGTTCGTTCTTGCGGAAGTTTTCATACTCGCTGCCAATCAGCAGTTCGTGCTGCCAACTGCCGAGGTCGAACAGACCGCGCAATTCGAGTTGGGTGATGCTGTCGTGCCAGTTTGTGTCGCGCTCGCGATAGCGCCGATTCACAGTGTGGCCGTCGGCACTCAGCGGGCGACTTTCGGAAGCGTAGCCCCAGAGTTTGCCTTCCTTGTAATGGCTGGCCAGGCGCAGCTTCCAGTTGTCATTGAGATGGTGTTCGAGGGCTGCTTGCAGCAGGTTGTTGTGGTTGTCGATGTTGCCGTCATTGGGTTCGCCAAGGAACGTCGAACGGGACACGCCACTCCATTTGTTGTTCGGCGCGACGATGCCGCGATCGAACGTGGAGCTGTGACGGACGAATTCGCTCTCCACCAAGAGGCTGGTGTCCGGGTTCAGTTGCCAACTGAAGGAGGGCGCGACAAACACTCGCTGGCTGTCGACGTGATCGCGGAAGCTGTGGTTGTCCTCGACGGCCAGGTTGATTCGCGACAGCACGTTGGCTTCGTCATCCAGCGGCGTGTTGACGTCGAGGGCGGTGCGATAGCGGTCCCAACTGCCGGCGCTGGTTTGCAGGGTGGTGAATGCTTCGGGCTGGGGTTTCTTGGTGACGATGTTCACCGTGCCGCCCGGATCGCCGCGCCCGTAGAGACTGGCGGCGGGTCCTTTGAGTACTTCGATGCGCTCGATGTTAGCGACGTCCGGGGTGCTCGGATAACCCCGGTTGGCGCTGAAGCCGTCCTTGTAGAATTCCGAGGTGGTAAAGCCGCGCACGCTGTATTCGTAAAGCGTCAGGCCTCCGAAGTTGTTCTGCTTCGACACACCGCCAGCAAAATCCAGGGCGCGCTCGACACTGGTGCTGCCCAGGTCATTGAGCACACTGACGGGAATCACGCTGATGGATTGCGGGATGTCGCGGATCGCGGTATCGGTTTTGGTCGCGCTGGCAGACCGCGTGGCACGGTAGCCCTGGACCGGGCCGGTGGGCGATTCGTAGTCGGAGGTGACGCTGATGGCGTCCAGTTCGAGGGTGCCGGGCTCTTCGGCGAAGACCGGATCCACCAGCAGGCCGAGGGCAAGACCTGCCACGGAAGCCATTGTGCGAGACGACATGTTATGTTGTTCCAATAGTGATATTGAAACAATATAACATGCCTAATGAGAATGTCTGCTGTTAGCCAGCGATCCTCGGGACAGGGTCAGTTTTCTTCTTTCTCTTTAACCGGCGCCGGCGGCGGACGCAGGCCGATCTCAGCCGTGAGCTTGAGCTCTTTGCCGTTGCGCATCACCTGAATGGTGACCTTGTCGGTCGGTTTGATTCGCGCGACCTGATTCATCGAACGCCGACCATCACCGGCCGGTTCGCCGTCGATGCTGAGGATCACGTCACCCAATTGCAGGCCAGCCTTCTGCGCCGGACCGTCACGGAAAATCCCTGCGACCACAATGCCCGGGCGCCCCGACAGACCAAACGACTCCGCCAGTTCCTGACTCAACGGTTGCACTTCGATGCCGAGCCAGCCGCGAATCACCTGCCCGTGTTCGATGATCGACTTCATCACTTCCATGGCCAGTTTGACCGGGATCGCAAAACCGATGCCTTGCGAGCCGCCGGACTTGGAGAAGATCGCCGTGTTGATGCCGGTCAGGTTGCCGTTGGCATCCACCAGTGCACCGCCGGAGTTGCCGGGGTTGATCGCAGCGTCGGTCTGGATGAAATCTTCGTAGTTGTTCAGGCCCAATTGGTTACGGCCAGTGGCGCTGATGATGCCCATGGTCACGGTCTGACCGACGCCGAACGGGTTGCCGATGGCCAGGGCGACGTCACCGATTCGGATGTTGTCGGAGCGACCGACGGTGATCGACGGCAGGTTTTTCAGGTCAATTTTCAGCACCGCGAGGTCGGTTTCCGGGTCGCTGCCGATGACGCGGGCCAGGGTTTCGCGACCATCCTTGAGCGCGACCACGATCTGGTCGGCGCCGCTGGTGACATGGTTATTGGTCAGCAAATAACCTTCCGGACTCATGATCACCCCGGAACCCAGGCTCGACTCCATGCGCTTCTGCTTGGGCGAGTTGTCGCCGAAGAAGCGCCGGAACTGCGGGTCTTCAAACAAGGGATGGTTCGGTTTGTTGATGACTTTGGTGGTGTACAGGTTCACCACCGACGGCGCGGCGATGGTGACCGCGTCGGCATAGGACACCGGACCTTGCTGCGTCGTGGTGGTTTGCGGGGCTTGCTGCAGGTTGACGTCGAGGCTCGGAAGCCCGACCCACTGCGGGTAACGCTGGATGATCAACAGAGCGATAAGCACGCCGGCCAACAGCGGCCAGCCGGAAAAACGCAGCGCCTTGAGCATTAAGCACGTCCTGAGAGGTTGCAGGCGGCATGAGACCGCCCATAATGTCGCGCATTATACGAGGCGCAGCTCGCCTCTGAACGGGATATTTAGGAGTCTTTTATGGCCGTCGCCTTGAGCACCCTGGTCGAAGAAGCCGATCGTTACCTAAACAGTGCCAGGATTGCCGATTACTGCCCCAACGGCTTGCAGGTCGAAGGTCGGCCGCAGGTGATGCGCATCGTAAGCGGCGTCACGGCAAGCCAGGCGTTGCTGGATGCCGCGGTCGAAGCTCAGGCCGATCTGGTGCTGGTGCATCACGGCTATTTCTGGAAAGGCGAGAATCCGTGCATCACCGGTATGAAGCAGCGTAGGTTGAAAACCCTGCTCAAGCACGACATCAGCCTGCTGTCCTATCACTTGCCGCTGGACCTGCACCCGGACGTCGGTAACAACGTGCAACTGGCGCGTCAGCTCGACATCACGGTCGAAGGGCCCCTGGATCCGGACAATCTCAAGGTTGTCGGCCTCGTTGGCTCGTTGAGCGAACCGATGACGCCCCGTGATTTCGCTCGCCGAGTGCAGGAAGTCATGGGCCGCGAGCCGTTGCTGGTCGAAGGCAGCGAGATGATCCGCCGGGTCGGCTGGTGCACCGGTGGCGGCCAGGGTTACATCGATCAGGCCGTGCTGGCTGGCGTCGACTTGTATATCAGCGGTGAGGCGTCCGAGCAGACCTTCCACAGCGCCCGGGAAAACGACATCAGCTTCATCGCCGCCGGCCATCACGCCACCGAGCGCTATGGCGTGCAGGCGCTGGGTGATTACCTGGCCCGGCGGTTTGCCCTTGAGCACATCTTCATCGATTGTCCGAATCCGATCTGATTACCACCAAAAATCAAATGTGGGAGTCTGCTGGCGATAGCTGCATCACATGCGACATTGATGTGACAGATACACCGCAATCGCGAGCAAGCTCGCTCCCACTGGGTCTTTGGTGCCCAAACGAGGGGGTATATTCATATACCCTTTCGATCTAGCTCGCGTCCTGATTAGAAGAGGACGCTGTGCTAGGATTCCTCGCTCGAACACGGCCCGCTGGCCGTCCATAAGATCGTTTTCGTGAGTAGCCATGGTCGACAAACTGACGCATCTGAAACAGCTGGAGGCCGAAAGCATCCACATCATCCGCGAGGTCGCCGCCGAGTTCGATAACCCGGTGATGCTGTACTCCGTCGGTAAAGACTCCGCCGTGATGCTGCACCTTGCGCGCAAGGCATTCTTCCCGGGCAAACTGCCGTTCCCGGTGATGCACGTCGACACCCGGTGGAAGTTCAAGGAGATGTACGCGTTCCGCGACCGCATGGTCGAAGAACTCGGCCTTGACCTGCTGGTACACGTGAATCCCGATGGCGTCGCGCAGGGCATCAACCCGCTGACCCACGGCAGTGCCAAGCACACCGACATCATGAAAACCGAAGGCTTGAAACAAGCTCTCGACAAGTACGGCTTCGACGCCGCTTTCGGTGGCGCTCGCCGCGACGAAGAGAAGTCCCGTGCCAAAGAGCGCGTGTACTCCTTCCGTGACACCAAGCATCGCTGGGACCCGAAAAACCAGCGCCCGGAACTGTGGAACGTCTACAACGGCAACGTTAACAAGGGCGAATCCATTCGTGTGTTCCCGTTGTCGAACTGGACCGAACTGGACATCTGGCAGTACATCTACCTCGAAGGCATCCCGATCGTGCCGCTGTATTTCGCCGCTGAACGCGACGTCATCGAGATGAATGGCACCTGGATCATGATCGACGACGAACGCCTGCTCAATCACCTGAGCGACGAAGACAAGGCGCGCATCGTCAAGAAAAAAGTCCGTTTCCGCACGCTGGGTGACTACCCGCTGACCGGTGCGGTCGAGTCCGAGGCCACCAGCCTGACCGACATCATTCAGGAAATGCTCCTGACGCGAACTTCCGAACGCCAGGGCCGGGTCATCGATCACGATGGCGCAGGCTCGATGGAAGAAAAGAAACGTCAGGGGTACTTTTAAGCTTCGAGTTACAAGCGGCAAGCTGCAAGTTAAGGGCGGTATGCGTAATTTCGTAGTTTGGTGCTTGTGGCCGGTTGCTGCGAGTCGTTATCGGATGACTCGCAATGGATTTCGAGAAGCTGATTGTCTGGCAGAGAAGTAAGTGTTTGGCGGTAAGGATCTACAGGGAGTTTGCGAGATGTGGGGATTTTGGCTTCAAGGATCAAATTACCCGCTCCGCACTATCGGTGCCTTCCAATATTGCTGAAGGGATGGAGCGTTGTGGTGCCAAGGAAAAAGTACATTTTCTTTGGGTGGCAAAAGCCTCGTGTGGTGAGTTGCGCACTCAGATCCTCATCGGCCGTGATATTGCCTACATTACTGATCCTCTGGCTGACGATTGGATTAAAGAAACCCGCGAGCTTTCAAGAATGCTATGCGGCTTGATCAACAAAATTTCTGAGTAGCTGTACGCCGACAAGCTTGCCGCTTGAAGCTTACAGCTTGGAGCTCGAATGCAATGAGTCACGCATCTGATTTGATCAGCGAGGACATCCTCGCCTACCTGGGCCAGCACGAACGCAAGGAAATGCTGCGCTTTCTGACCTGTGGCAACGTCGACGACGGCAAGAGCACCCTGATCGGGCGCCTGCTGCACGACTCCAAGATGATCTACGAAGATCACCTGGAAGCCATCACCCGCGACTCGAAAAAAGTCGGCACCACCGGCGAAGACATCGACCTGGCGTTGCTGGTCGACGGCCTGCAGGCCGAGCGTGAGCAGGGCATCACCATCGATGTCGCCTACCGCTATTTCTCCACCGCCAAGCGTAAATTCATCATCGCCGACACCCCCGGCCATGAGCAGTACACCCGCAACATGGCCACCGGTGCGTCCACCTGTGACCTGGCGATCATCCTGGTCGACGCCCGCTACGGCGTGCAGACCCAGACCCGCCGCCACAGCTTCATCGCCTCGTTGCTGGGCATCAAGCACATCGTGGTCGCCATCAACAAGATGGACCTCAACGGCTTCGACGAAACCGTGTTCGAGTCGATCAAGGCCGATTACCTGAAGTTCGCCGAAGGCATCGCGTTCAAGCCGACCACCATGGCCTTCGTGCCGATGTCGGCATTGAAAGGCGACAACGTGGTGAACAAGTCCGAGCGCTCGCCGTGGTACACCGGCCAGTCGCTGATGGAGATTCTCGAGACCGTCGAGATCGCCAACGACCGCAACTACACCGACCTGCGTTTCCCGGTGCAGTACGTCAACCGTCCGAACCTGAACTTCCGTGGCTTCGCCGGCACTCTGGCCAGCGGCGTCGTGCACAAGGGCGACGAAGTCGTTGTGCTGCCGTCGGGTAAGAGCAGCCGCGTGAAATCCATCGTCACTTTCGAAGGTGAGCTGGAACACGCAGGTCCTGGTCAAGCGGTGACGCTGACCATGGAAGACGAGATCGACATCTCTCGCGGCGACTTGCTGGTGCACGCCGACAACCAGCCGCAAGTGACCGACGCCTTCGACGCCATGCTGGTGTGGATGGCCGAAGAGCCGATGCTGCCGGGCAAGAAATACGACATCAAGCGCGCCACGAGTTACGTGCCGGGTTCGATTACCAGCATCGTCAATCGTGTTGACGTGAACACCCTGGAAGAAGGTCCTGCCAGCTCGTTGAACCTGAACGAGATCGGTCGGGTCAAGGTCAGCCTCGACGCAGCCATCGCACTGGACGGTTACGCCAGCAACCGCACCACCGGTTCGTTCATCGTCATCGATCGGTTGACCAACGGCACCGTGGCCGCCGGCATGATCATCGCCCAGCCGTTGGCGCATGGCAGCAGCACGCACCACGGCAAACTGGCGCACGTGGCCACCGAAGAACGCGCCCAGCGTTTCGGTCAACAACCGGCCACCGTGTTGTTCAGCGGCTTGTCGGGCGCGGGCAAAAGCACCTTGGCTTACGCGGTTGAACGCAAACTGTTCGACTTGGGTCGTGCGGTGTTTGTCCTTGATGGTCAGAACCTGCGTCACGACCTGAACAAAGGTCTGCCACAGGATCGCGCCGGGCGTACCGAAAACTGGCGTCGTGCCGCGCACGTTGCGCGTCAGTTCAACGAGGCCGGTCTGTTGACCCTGGCGGCCTTCGTGGCGCCGAGTGCAGAAGGTCGTGAGCAGGCTCGGGAACTGATCGGCAAGGAGCGTCTGCTGACGGTCTACGTCCAGGCCTCGCCGACGGTCTGCGCCGAGCGTGATCCGCAAGGCTTGTACGCGGCGGCGGGGGATAACATCCCGGGCGATTCCTTCCCGTATGACGTGCCGCTGGACGCCGACCTCATCGTCGACACCCAGTCGCTGTCGCTGGAAGAAAGCGTCAAGCAAGTGCTGGATCTGCTGCGTAAGCGTGGCGCGATCTAAGCGTTAGCCGTTAATAAAAAACCCGCCAATGAGTGATCATCGGCGGGTTTTTTTGTTTCTGTTCGGACGCCTTCGCGGCAAGCCTCGCTCCTACGGGTTTGTGTCGCGTCATAGGTTGCGATCACCCCAAATCCGTAGGAGCGAGGCTTGCCCGCGAAGAGGCCGGCACAGGCGCCTGATTACTTCGCCGGATACTCCCGATGCATCTGCCCAAGCAACGCATCCTTGTCTTCCCACAACTGATTGATCCAGCCCTGAAACTGCAACCGATACTCCCCATCCTGGTCGTAGTTCTTGCCAATGAACTGCGGCGGAATCTTCAGTTCCTGAAAGTGCACCACCACATCCTTCACATTCCCGCACAGCAGATCCCAGTAACCGGGACGCCCGGCCGGGTAGTGAATGGTCACGTTGACGATCGACTCAAGCTGTTCACCCATCGCATCCAGCACAAACGCAATGCCGCCAGCCTTGGGCTTGAGCAGGTACTTGAACGGTGATTTCTGCTGCGAATGCTTGCCTTCAGTGAACCGGGTGCCTTCGACGAAATTGAAAATCCCCACCGGGTTATGGCGAAACTTGTCACAGGTTTTGCGGGTGGTTTCCAGGTCTTTGCCTTTCTTCTCCGGGTGCTTTTCCAGGTAGGCCTTGGAATAGCGCTTCATGAACGGAAAACCGAGCGCCCACCAGGCCAGGCCAATCACCGGCACCCAGATCAGTTCCTGTTTGAGGAAGAATTTCAGCGGCTGGATGCGCCGGTTGAGCACGTACTGCAACACCATGATGTCCACCCAGCTCTGGTGGTTGCTGGTGATCAGGTACGAGTGCTTATAGTCCAGCCCTTGCAGGCCACTGAGTTGCCAGCGGGTGCGGCAGACCAGGTTCATCCAGGCCTTGTTGTTGCTGATCCAGGCTTCATGGGTGTGGCTCATCAACCAGAGCGAGAAGCGCTGGGTGAGGGCAAAGGGCAACACCTTGATGATCGCTACGCAGAACAGAAACGAGCACAGCAGAATGGTATTTAACGCCAGCAACAACGATGCAATCACGCCGCGCACGGCGGCAGGTAGAAAAGCCAGCATTTAAAGATCCAAAGGTCGGTTGGCAGCTTGAATCGCGGTCAGCGCGATGGTGTACACGATGTCATCGACTTGCGCGCCGCGCGGCAGGTCGTTCACGGGTTTGCGCAGGCCTTGCAGCATCGGCCCGAGGCTGACGCAATCGGCACTGCGCTGCACAGCTTTGTGCGTGGTGTTGCCTGTGTTCAGGTCGGGGAACACGAACACCGTGGCGCGCCCGGCGACCTGGCTGTTCGGCGCCAGTTGCCGGGCCACGGTTTCGTTGGCGGCGGCGTCGTATTGCAACGGGCCGTCGATCAGCAGCGAATTCTGTTGTTCGTGGGCGAGCAGCGTCGCTTCGCGAACCTTTTCGACTTCTTCGCCGCTGGCCGATTCACCGCTGGAGTAGCTGATCATCGCCACGCGCGGGGTGATGCCGAATGCGGCTGCCGAGTCGGCGCTTTGCAGGGCGATCTCGGCCAGTTCGCTGGCGCTCGGGTGCGGGTTCATCACGCAGTCGCCGTAGACCAGCACTTCTTCGGGAAACAGCATGAAGAACACCGACGACACCAGCGTGCAGCCCGGCGCCGTCTTGATCAGCTGCAGGGCCGGGCGGATGGTGTTGGCGGTGGAGTGGATGACCCCGGAGACAAGACCGTCGACTTCATCCAGCGCCAGCATCATGGTGCCGATCACCACGGTGTCTTCCAGTTGTTGCTCGGCCATCGGTGCGTTGAGGCTTTTGCTTTTGCGCAGCGCAACCATCGGTTCGACGTAGCGCTCGCGAATCAGGTCCGGGTCGAGAATCTCCAGCCCCGGCGGCAGCTCGATGCCCTGGGCGCGGGCCACGGCTTCGACGTCTTCCGGTTTCGCCAGCAACACGCAACGAGCGATGCCGCGCGCCTGACAGATCGCCGCCGCTTGCACGGTCAGCGGCTCGCTGCCTTCGGGCAGGACGATGCGCTTGTTGGCGGCCTGGGCACGCTGGATCAGTTGATAACGGAACACCGCGGGCGACAGGCGCATTTCGCGCGGAGTGCCGCAACGCTGGTGCAGCCAGTTGGCATCCAGGTGACTGGCAACGAAGTCGGTGATGATCTCCGCGCGCTCGCGGTCGTCGATCGGGATTTCCTTGTTCAGACCGTTCAACTGGTTGGCGGTGTCATAGGAGCCGGTGCTCACCGACAACACCGGCAAGCCCGCCTGCAATGCGCCACGGCACAGGTCCATGATGCGCGGATCGGGCAGGGTGTCGCTGGTCAGCAACAGGCCGGCCAGCGGCACGCCATTCATGGCGGCGAGGCTGACGGCGAGGATGATGTCGTCGCGATCGCCGGGGGTCACCACCAGCACGCCGGGCTTGAGCAGCTCCACAGTGTTGCGCATGGTGCGGGCGCAGATGATGATTTTGGTCATGCGCCGGGTTTCGTAATCGCCGGCATTGAGAATCTGCGCGCCCATCAGGTCGGCGACGTCGCGGGTGCGCGGCGCGTTCAATTCCGGCTGGAAAGGAATGCAGCCGAGCAGGCGAAAATCACCGCTGCGCAGCAACGGCGAATGTTCCTTCAAGCGCGAAGCGAACGCCTCCATGCTTTCGTCGGTCTTGACCTTGTTGAGGATCACGCCGAGGACTTTCGGATCTTTGGGGCCTCCGAACAATTGCGCCTGCAATTCCACGCGGCCAGACAGTTCGGTCAGTACTTCGTTTTCCGGTGCCGAGACCAGGATCACTTCGGCGTCGAGGCTTTTTGCCAAGTGCAGATTCACCCGCGCGGCGTAACTGGCGCTGCGGGTCGGGACCATGCCTTCGACGATCAGCACGTCCTTGCCGACGGCCGCTTGCTGATAAAGGGTGATGATTTCTTCGAGCAGCTCATCCAGCTGACCGTCGCCAAGCATACGCTCGACGTGAGCCAGACCGAGTGGCTGCGGCGGTTTCAAGCCGTGGGTGCGCGCCACCAGTTCGGTGGAGCGTTCCGGGCCGGTGTCACCCGGATGCGGCTGGGCGATCGGTTTGAAAAAGCCGACTTTGAGGCCGGCGCGCTCAAGGGTGCGCACCAGCCCGAGGCTGATGGAGGTCAGTCCCACACCAAAATCGGTGGGTGCGATAAAAAAAGTTTGCATGCGGATTCTCTAAGGGTGCATGGCAATGGCGATCATCTATAGCTGACGATCTACCGAAATTCAGTCGCCAAGGTTATCGCTAACCGAGGCCTGTGCGCACCAACCGCAATCAAAGGGCTGGCCTATTTTTTCAATACGTTGCGCGGGGTCCAGGACCCAGGCGCGAGATTGCCACGGCGGCTGGTGGCGCAGGTGCTGGGTGTGACCGCAGGAAAGCTCGGCCACCCAGTGCCCGTCCTCATCTTGATGGAAGCCTGTGACCGTCGAGCCTTTCGCCGTCATCCGTCTGTCCGGGTTGTGTTCGCTTTCGGGCGATTGCTTCGCTAAACTTGGCCATTCTTCATTCTTATGCAAAAGGTCTCGCCCCATGCTGATCGCCGCCAATAAGGCTGTCTCCATCGACTATACCCTGACCAACGACGCTGGTGAGGTCATCGACAGCTCCGCCGGCGGCGCGCCGCTGGTCTACCTGCAAGGCGCAGGTAACATCATCCCGGGCCTGGAAAAGGCACTGGAAGGCAAAGCAGTCGGCGACGAGCTGACCGTAGCCGTTGAACCTGAAGATGCCTATGGCGAATATGCTGCCGAACTGGTCAGCACCCTGAGCCGCAGCATGTTCGAAGGCGTCGACGAACTGGAAGTGGGCATGCAGTTCCACGCTTCCGCGCCGGACGGCCAGATGCAGATCGTTACCATCCGCGATCTGGACGGCGACGATGTCACCGTCGACGGCAACCACCCGTTGGCCGGTCAGCGCCTGAATTTCCAGGTCAAGATCATCGCCATCCGTGACGCCAGCCAGGAAGAAGTCGCTCATGGTCACGTCCATGGCGAAGGTGGCCATCACCACTGATTTTCTGCGCTAAGCTCAGAGAACTGGAGAGGCGCCCGAGGGGCGCCTTTTTAGTCCGCGGCTGTCCCTGGCGACATCGCCAAGTGGCTGTTTCGAGTAGAACACGGGAATCTGGAGTTCGTCATGAGTGCTTTTCACGACCTTAAATTGACAGCCCTGGATGGACAGGAGCTACCGCTGGCACCCCTCAAGGGGCACGTCGTGCTTGTGGTCAACGTCGCTTCCAAATGTGGCTTGACCCCACAATACGCGGCGCTGGAAAACCTCTACCAGCAATACAAGGACAAAGGCTTCAGCGTGCTGGGCCTGCCGTGCAACCAGTTTGCCGGGCAGGAACCGGGTACCGAGCAAGAGATCCAGGAATTCTGCAGCCTCAACTATGGCGTGACCTTTCCTTTGTCCAGCAAGCTGGAAGTCAACGGTCACGATCGTCATCAGCTGTACCGTTTGCTCGCGGGCGAGGGTGCGGAGTTTCCGGGGGACATCACCTGGAACTTCGAAAAATTCCTGCTGGGCAAGGACGGCCGAGTGCTGGCGCGGTTCTCGCCGCGCACAGCGCCGGATGATCCGACGGTCATCCATGCGATTGAAAAAGCGCTGAGCTAAATACAGAAACATCAAAAGATCGCAGTCTTCGGCAGCCTTACGGGTGTTCACCTTCCCCGTAGGAGCTGTAGGAGGCTGCGATCTTTTACTTTTGGATCTTAATCACCCAAATCAATAGTGCTGTTCAAGGTTTGCGACTCTCCATATTATCGCCGTCATAAAGTCATTTTCCCCGTGGAGCGTCCCATGCCCGTCAAAGCCCTGTTCAAACCGTTCCACCTCGGCAGCCTCGAACTGCCGACCCGTGTCGTCATGGCGCCGATGACCCGCTCCTTCTCCCCGGGCGGCGTACCCAATTCCAAAGTGATCGAATACTACCGTCGTCGCGCCGCTGCCGGCGTCGGCCTGATCGTCACCGAAGGCACCACCGTCGGGCACAAGGCCTCTAACGGCTATCCGAACGTGCCGCATTTCTACGGTGAGGCCGCGCTGGCCGGCTGGAAGAAAGTGGTCGACGCAGTCCACGCCGAGGGCGGCAAGATCGTTCCGCAGTTATGGCATGTGGGCAGCGTGCGCCGCATCGGCACGGAGCCGGATGCCAGCGTGCCGGGTTACGGTCCGTCGGAGAAATTGAAGGACGGTCAGGTCGTGGTTCACGGCATGACTAAACAAGATATCCAGGACGTGATCGCCGCGTTCGCCCAAGCCGCTAAAGACGCCCAAAGCATTGGCATGGACGGCGTGGAAATCCACGGCGCCCACGGTTACCTCGTGGACCAGTTTTTCTGGGAAGGCAGCAACCAGCGCACCGACGAATACGGCGGCAGTCTGGCCAACCGTTCGCGTTTTGCCATCGAATTGATTCAGGCTGTGCGTGCAGCCGTCGGCGAAGGCTTCCCGATCATCTTCCGTTTCTCGCAGTGGAAGCAGCAGGATTACACCGCGCGCCTGGTGCAAACACCGGAGGCGCTGGGGGAATTCCTCAAGCCGCTGTCCGACGCCGGTGTGGACATTTTCCACTGCTCGACGCGTCGGTTCTGGGAACCGGAGTTCGACGGTTCCGAGCTGAACCTGGCCGGCTGGACCCGCAAGCTCACAGGCAAGCCGACCATCACAGTGGGCAGCGTTGGCCTGGATGGCGAGTTCCTGCAGTTCATGGTCAACACTGACAAGATCGCGCAGCCGGCCAGCCTGGAAAAACTGCTGGAGCGTTTGAACAACGACGAGTTCGATCTGGTGGCGGTAGGGCGTGCGCTGCTGGTCGACCCGGACTGGGCGCAGAAAGTGCGTGATGGTCGTGAGGAAGACATCCTGCCGTTCAGCCGTGAGGCGTTGATGACCCTGGTTTAAGCAGCGACTGGAAGGGCCTCTTCGCGAGCGGCTCGCTCACACAGGTTTTGTGCATGACGCAGAACCTTTGTGGGAGCGAGCCTGCTCGCGAAGACGGATTCAATGTCACCCACCAGTCAGGATAAGGTCTGTGCCTCAGGCACCGCCAACTCCCCCACACAAGCCCCCCGCAATTGCCCCTCGAACTGATCGATAATCGCCGCCCAGCCCTGACGACTCGCATGCTGGCGCGCATTGAGCCGCACGCAACGCAAGGTTTCGCGCTCCTCCAGCAACCACGTCGCAGCATCGCAGAACGCCTCTTCGTCCCCCGGCATCGCCAATACGCCGTTGTAGCCATGGCGAATGTGTTGAGCCGCAGCCGCCTGATCGTAGGCCACCACCCCCAATCCCGACGCTAATGCTTCAAGCACCACATTGCCGAAGGTTTCGGTCAGGCTCGGAAACAGAAATACGTCCGCTGACGCATAGTGACTGGCCAACGCTTCGCCTCGTTGTGAGCCGCAGAAAATCGCGTCAGGTAGCTCCTTCTCCAAAAAACCTCGCTGCGGCCCGTCGCCGACCACGATCAATTTCAGTTTGCGCTGTGGATAAGTGGCCTTCAGGCCGTCAAAACAGCGCTTGAGCAAGCCGAGATTTTTCTCCTGCGCCAGGCGTCCGACGTGGATGACCGCGATGTCTTTCTCGGCGAGCCCCCACTGTTCGCGTAAAGATTGCAGGCGTTTGACCGGATGAAACAATTGGCTGTCGACCCCTCGGGACAACAACGCCAGACGTTCGAAATGACGCCGTTCCAGTTCCAGTCGCTGGCTGATGCTGGGCACCAGAGTCAACGTCGAACGGTTGTGAAACCATCGCAGGTAATGAGTCAGCAAGCGCGACAGCAGGCCGAGCCCGTATTGATTGGAGTACTGCTGGAAATTGGTGTGAAAGCCGCTGACCACTGAAATCCCCAAACGCCGCGCCGCTCGCAACGCCGACAATCCCAGCGGCCCTTCCGTGGCGATGTAGAGCACGTCCGGACGATGACGTTTCCAGCGCCGCAGCAGCTTGTGCATCGACGACTGACCCCATTGCAAACCCGGATAGCCCGGCAATGGCCAGCCGCGACACAGCAACAGCTCATCGCTGCTGGCCGCCAGAAGATCGCAGCCCTGACGCGGCCGCACCAGTTCGACCTGATGCCCGCGCGCGCGCAAGCCATCGCACAAGCGGCCGAGGGTATTGGCCACGCCGTTGATTTCCGGTGGGAAGGTTTCGGTGATGAGGGTGATATGCAGAGCTGTCGTCATGACCCCAGTGTCGGCTGGGGACATGTCGTCGATGTGACGGCGGGATGATGGATTTGTGACCGAGTGGCCGCCGAGTCAACAAACTTTCGGTGTCGTGCTGAACGTTTATTTACCTTGGGTCAGTATTCTGGCCTTTATGACCTTCGCAGGGTTCCCTACGGCAACGGTATAAGGCGGAATGTCTTTTGTCACTACGGAGCCAGCACCAATAATGGCGCCTTCACCTATGGTGACGCCGGGGAGGATAATGCTCTTACCGCCGATCCACGCGTGTTTTCTCACTATTACGGGCGCGGAGATATCGGGAAGATGGAGGGCGGTGTAATCATGGCCTGAAGAAAAAATAATGACACCTGGTCCAAGTACTACATGATCCTCCAAGGTTATGACACCTTCATCGGTTTGCATGGATGGATACAATTCACAACCCCGATTGATTGCCACCCCGTTTCCAAGAGAAACACGCCATGGGTATCTGACAAAACTTTTATAGTCCAGCATTGTCTCGTGTCCGTATGTTTTGAACACAAGGCGAAAAATAAAGTTTCTGATAAAGTGTGGAAGTAGATCCACGACGATCCATAACATGCCGGAAAGGTAACTGAACATGGAGTAGACAAAAACAACCAGATTTCTCTTTTTTATAGGGTTCTTCATAAGTTATCGCTTTCATGAACATAAAACTTATTGGCGAGGTAGAACAGGACGGAAATCAGAACGACCGAGATAATTTGAATCAACCATGCTGGCGCAGTGTACAGGTCAACAAATACATACAGCATTAGCATGTTTAAAACGTAACCTGCCAGCAGCATGATAAATAAACGGATCAAACTCGTGCGAATCTGCACGGCACTGTCAAAGACCAGTTTTCGATTTAGGCCAAAGCTGACCAATGCGCCAATGACATAAAGAACGGATGCCGCGAGTTTAGGTTCCATTCCTGCATGCAGCAGTACGAGAAATGCAACGTAGCCGCCGGCGTTGACGAGTGCGCCAACCAGGTAATATCTTGCGAGTTGAAGTAAATCGAGTGAGGTGAAGCATTGAAAATAATGTTTCATGATTCGAGTACAGCCAGACCAAATCCAGTAATACCATAATTGTTGCCATTGTATAGCATGTAGCGTTTGCCATCATGGTCAAAGACAAAGGGGTACTCAATCATCTCGGAGTCCCAGCCAGTTTCCGATACATCAATGCCTACCCGGTCATCTATTCTTGTCCAGCTAATACCATCTGCTGACTCGGCGTAACCGATTCGGTAGGATTCGCCGCGATAGGAATACCACATTTTCCAACCATCCTCGTCATGTATGACTGATGGTCTGGAGATCGCATGCTCTTTATCATGAGCATAATCGATCGCGATTTTACCTTCGCGTATCCAGTTTATGCCGTTAACAGATTCAGCATATTTTATATGGTACTTGTGCTTGGGCACTCCGTTTACCATTTGCCATTCGGTGCAGGACAAATACCACATTCTCCACTTACCATCCTCAACCAAAACGCAAGGTGTGGCGGTGAAGTGGGGTTCGAACATCGAGCGGTCTACAATCGGGCCAGGCGAATAACGCTTGAATGCATGGCCTGATGTGCTTGTTGCAACACCGATGGAATTTCGGAATGGAACTGTCAATCCTAGGTTCCAGCCTTGATAATACAAATAACGTATGTCGTCTTTTTTCAGAAGCCAGCAGCCCATTGCACCGCTGTCATCAAACTCACCCAGCGACCCAGGAACAAGTACAGGATCCTCGGAAACATTCAATACCTTGAAGGGGAACCTGATATCCACGTCGACAAAAGCAGTATGAGAGCGGCTCTGGGTATCGCGAGCAGTAAAGTAAATACGAAATACATCATCAACCAGATGCTCGCAGAATGGCACGGCTGCATGACTGTGCATCCATGGCGAATCTCCGGAAGGAGTGTAAATGTGTCCAAGTTTTCGCCATTGATGGGTCATATCTTTCTCAACTTGCTGCTTGGAACTCTTGACCGTTCAGTTGCAGGGCCTATGTACACGCCTTCTGCTTCGACATCGGTCAGTATTAAAGTGCCGGCGCCAATTACACTTCGCTCACCGATTTTTATGTGGTCACGCAGAGTTGCATTGACGCCAATAAAACATTGCTCAGCTATCTCGACTCCGCCAGAAACAACGACGTGCGAGGCGACAAAGCAATGATCATGTATCGTAGAGTGGTGACCAATATGATTTCCACTCCATAATGTAACATTGTTGCCTATTGTCACAAAAGGCTGGAGGGTGTTGTCCTCCAGAATAAAGCAGTTCTCGCCAATGGACTGCTCGTTCAAAATTGTTGCACGCGAACTGATATAGCTGGTCAATTGGTAGCCTAACGCTTTGGCTGCTAAATACTTTTCTTTTCGCACGGTATTGATTTTGGAGTAGCTCAATGCTACAAAAAAATCATTGGATTCAGGGGGGTACTGTTTGTGGATGTCTTCGAAAGGAATAACGGGCAAGCCACAAAATTCATGTTCGGCTATGTAGGATCTGTCGATAGTAAAAGCGACAACGTTATAGTCGGAATCAGTGCGGAAATAATAATAGGCAAGCTGGGCAATATCGCCGAAGCCGAAAATCACCAGATTTTTTTTCATGCTGCCTTCCTCACAAGAATAGTAAATTCATAGAGGTCATAGTCATGCAGGATCGCTACATTTCGGGAGTAACGCTTCTTGCATAGATCGAACAAAGCGCAGGGATCGGCGTAATAAAGGTAATCGCGCATTTTATCTGCATCTGAATACGATGTGAGACAGTTAAAGGCGAAGCCGGACCGGCTCGTTCGATCAAGGGCGTCTAGTGTTTCTTCGACGTAGGCTAACCATTCAACATCTGAACGACCTTGGCGAACATTGAAAATACCGCTCGCAATGGAATAGTCAGAAATGACATCTGGTTCTCCCGCCAACACAAATCGCGCCTGTGGCATATCTTTGTAACGCTCTGTGGCTGCGTCAATCATACCCTGGGAAATATCGATGCCGGTGTAGGCAAAGGATGTGTATCTTTCATTCAGGCAATCATAAAGCGCTCCGTATCCGCACCCCAGATCGTTCACGGAGAAGCTGTCACTTTGCTTGATGATTTTAAATAATTGCTCAAATCTCAATATTTGACTTTCAGTGCCATTCCAGTCAACACCCTGAGGTGTCTCTCCATGTTGAGATAGTTTGTCTGAATAATAGTTGGCAACTTCGTTCAGTAATTCATTCTTGTTCTTTTGCATAAATCTGCCTCACTATTGTGTAGGGGCGCTGCTTGGTCTCAGAGAATATCTTTGAAAGATAGATTCCAACGACGCCGATAAACGAGATGATCATTCCACCCAGCAACCAGATGGATGCCATGACTGAAGTCCAACCGCTGACCGGTTGCGCCAAGAATAACCAGTGCAGGATCAGATAGGTAATATAAATAGTTGCAAGTAGAGAGATTGAGATGCCAATGTAAAATATGCCGATCAGCGGTGCATTGCTGAATGAAGTTACGGAATTGACCAGTAACGACATCTTTTTACGAAATGTATAGGTTGTCTCACTCGTGTTGTGTTTTTTTACATACAGCGGGTGTTGATCAAAACCGGTGATGTACCATAGGCCGGCCATGAAAATCTCTCTTTCCGCGTGACGCAGTAGCGCTTCAACATAACGGTGAGTCATCAACCGAGCAGTGACAACATTCTTGGGTAACGCTAACCCGGTGAGTGCTTTGAACAAATGGTAAAACCACTGCCCACTCCATGACTCGATCCGCCCGCCCTTACGTTTCTCCTGAACGCCATAGACTACGTCACACTCGTTGTGATTTATTTGATCGGTAAATGGCAGCAACCACTCTGGTTCTTCTTCCAGATCACTGTCTATTAAAAATACCTGTTCGCCTTTTGCATGGGCAAGGCCTGTCATCATTGCCTTGTGATGACCGAAATTTCTTGAGAGATCAACCACGACAACGTGATGGTCTGCTTGTGAAAGCTGAACTGCCAGTTCCAGGCTGTTATCGGGCGAGCCATCGTTGACAAATACAATTTCAAAGTCCTCTCCCGCAACTTGTCGGGCAGAAGCGCAGGCACGTTGATAAAACTCTGCGATGTAGGGTGAAGACTGGTATAGCGTAGCAACGATAGAAAGTTTCATGGGCTGACATGTCTCATGAATTGGTATGAGCCTTTCCCGCAATTGAACAATAAGTCGAGAATCGTTACGCCGTGCGTGAATGCTCCCCAGAGTTGAGGGTATTCACCATAGTCAGAATAATCGAACCAGTTTAGCTTAATGTTCAGCTGATTGAATACCGTTTCGTCAACATAGTCCTTTGCAGAGGGTCCTGATATATATTCCGAAGCGCCTGCCTGGACGCACAGATCGGCCAGACGTTCTGTTTTACCGTTCAGCAACGTGTAATCAGATGAGCTACTAATCAATGTCTTTATGCCGAGGTATTGGCAGATAGCTTGAATGAAAAGTAGATTCAACTGGGATATATGACTGTAGCTGTCGGCCTTGTAGAGAGGCTCTAACCAAGAGGCTATTTCACTAAAGTGGGGCGCGCGACGGTAGTTTTGCTCTAGAGACTTCCAGTGTGCCTCCATCCAGTCGGAGCCATCAATCTCGGTTTCGTTTATTTTTTGATGGTACTTCCCTTTTACCTGCACTGGAACGGTCAACCACTGCACACCTTGCGGAGTTTTTATCTGATTGCGATTGCGCCAATCACGACGGGTGTACTGCATGTCGTCGTAGAGAATAAACTCGTCTACTGCGGCGATCATGTCGAAGTATCCCTTCCACGGGATGTAGTTAGATTGGAGAATAGCAACTTTTTTCAATGCACATGTCCCGTCTGCTTCGTTTTGCCGACATGGAAGTCGGACCGTTTTCCACGGGTTCAAGTAGCACCAGTAACGGTTTTTTCGCGCTCGCGGTTCGTAAAATGCTCACCAGGTAAAAGCGAGTTTTTACTTCCTTTTTCGACGGTCACTGAACCGCTACTGCGCGTACTGGCTGTGCCTGCTTTCCGTAAATGCCGCTACTTTAATGCTGGAGGGAGGGGGTGTCACTTTTTTCACCCATTGTTGAATGGATACCCTGCATTCGGGTGGCTGGAAAAAACAGGCTTTTCAGTAAGATTCAGAGACCTTGTTGCGTGAAAGCTGTGCCCCGGATGCTCTGACCTTAATTTCCGCGCTCACGCACCCAGAACAGCGTCGCCCCAGCCACAGCCGCCGGCATCATCAGGATGTTGACCACCGGAATCAGCAACACCAGGTACACGATCCCGCCAAAACTCATGCTCTGCCAGCGCTTCTCGCGCAGCCAGGCGAGCATTTCGTTCCAGCCCAGTTTGTGGTTGTCCGCCGGGTAGTCGATGTACTGGATCGCCATCATCCACACCCCGAACAGCAGCCACAGCGGCGCGGCGATGATGTTGACCACGGGGATGAACGAGAGAATGAACAACCCGATTGCCCGCGGCAGGAAGTAGCCGAGTTTGCGCATTTCCCGGGACAGAGTGCGCGGGATCATGGCGACCAGTTCACCCCAACTGAACGCCGGGAAGTCATCGGTGCCACGCACCACCACTTCGACCTTCTCCGCCAGGAAGCCGTTGAACGGCGCGGCGATGACGTTGGCGAGCATGGTGAAGGTGAAAAACACCATCAGAACCACCAGCACGACAAAAATCGGCCAGAGGACGTAACTGAGAAAACTCAGCCAGTCGGGCAGGGACGGCATCAGCGTATCGACCCACAGGCTGAATTGATGGCTGGCCAGGTAGATCAATCCGACGAACAGCACGAGGTTGATCACCAAGGGCAACAATACGAACAAACGCAGGCTGGGGCTCAAGACCAATTTGAGACCTTCGCGCAGGTATTGCGGGCCGGACAGAACGGGGGCGGGCATAACGTGCTCCGAGCAAAGGGTAAACGCGCCGACCTTACCGGCTTTGCCTGACAGGCGAAAGCGCGGCAGCGACATCGACATTAACTGTAACAAAGGCGCCTATAAATCCATCGTGACCGGATAGAGACCGCCTATGAGCTGGATTGTTAAACCGTATTTCCTTAATCTTCGCCCCCTCGATACGCTGCACCCATTCTTTTTACAGGACTGTCGAACCCGAGCCTTCCCCAAGGCTTTCAACGGTCCTTTTTTATTCCCGCCGGCAACCCGGCGTTCCGCGCCAGGTGTTCCGGGCCGGTCAACAGGAGCAGGTCATGTCTGAAGTCCGTCATTCGCGAGTGATTATTCTCGGTTCCGGCCCTGCCGGTTACAGTGCTGCGGTCTATGCCGCCCGTGCCAATCTCAAGCCACTGCTGATCACCGGCATGCAGGCCGGCGGTCAATTGACCACCACCACCGAAGTCGACAACTGGCCGGGCGACGTCCACGGCCTGACCGGCCCGGCGCTGATGGACCGCATGAAAGAGCACGCCGAGCGTTTTGAAACCGAGATCGTTTTCGATCACATCAATGCCGTGGACTTCGCTGCCAAGCCGTACACCCTGATCGGCGACAGCGCGACTTACACTTGCGACGCCCTGATCATCGCCACCGGCGCCAGCGCCCGTTACCTCGGCCTGCCTTCGGAAGAAGCGTTCATGGGCAAAGGCGTATCGGCCTGCGCAACTTGCGACGGTTTCTTCTACCGCAACAAGCCAGTGGCTGTGGTCGGCGGCGGCAACACCGCTGTTGAAGAAGCGCTGTACCTGGCCAACATCGCCAGCACCGTGACCCTGGTCCACCGTCGCGAAACTTTCCGCGCCGAGAAGATCCTGATCGACAAGCTCAATGCCCGCGTTGCCGAAGGCAAGATCATCCTGAAGCTGAACGCGAACCTGGACGAAGTCCTGGGCGACAACATGGGCGTCACCGGTGCCCGCCTGAAGAACAACGACGGCAGCTTCGACGAGCTGAAAGTCGACGGCGTGTTCATCGCCATCGGCCACACCCCGAACACTTCGCTGTTCGAAGGCCAGCTGACGTTGAAAGACGGCTACATGGTTGTGCAGGGCGGCCGCGACGGCAACGCAACGGCCACCAGCGTCGAAGGCATCTTCGCTGCCGGTGACGTGGCTGACCACGTTTACCGTCAGGCCATCACCTCGGCCGGCGCCGGTTGCATGGCGGCACTGGATGCCGAGCGTTACCTCGATGATCTGCAGAACGCCAAGTTCTGAAATCGTTGAAATGAAAAAACCGGCTTCGGCCGGTTTTTTTGTGCCCACAGCAAAAGCGTTCACCAGACCCCTGCAGGAGCGAGGCTTGTGTTGGTCAACCGCGAAACCGTTCCTGGACGAAGTCCATGACCTTCAGCGATTGATAGATCGCATTGGCGGCAACGCGCCCGAACGGCCCACCGTTCCAGTCCAGCAAGTACGGCTTGAACAGTTCATGCCGAGCAGTTTCCCCGCACACCGCTTCAGCAATCACCCTGCCGCCAATCGAACCGGTATTCAGTCCATGACCGCCAAATGAAGTGCACGCCCAGACACCTGGTTCCAGCCATCCCAGGTTGGGCATTTTGTTGGTGGAATACCCCATCAGACCGGACCAGGCCAATTCGATCCTGACCGGCGCCAGTTGCGGATACACCGACACCATGTCGGCCTTGAGCATGGCCGCCAGGGCTTTTTCATTCTGTTCGTGACGGGTCGTGATACGTCCGCCCCACAACAGGCGATCGCCTTCGACAATGCGGTAATAGTCCGAGGCGCGACGGTCATCGGAAAACGCGGCGCCTGACTCGAGAACGCTTTTGATCGAATCGCCCAGGTGTTCGGTCAGCACCACGTAGGTGGCAATCGGCAGGTAGGCGCGGCTGAGCTTTTGCAGCTCCGGCCCGCCGTAACCGCCGGCGCAGAACACCAGGTCCTGACAGCGCACGCTGCCGTGAGCGGTCTGGACAATCTTGTCGGCCCCTTCGCGACGCCAGGTGAGCATTTTGGAGTGTTCGAAAATGCGACTGCCCGCCGCTTCAATGGCAAGGGCCAGGCCCAGGCAATAATTCAACGGGTGGAAATGCAGAGCGTTCGGATCCTCCACACCCTGGAAATAACGTTGGGTATGCGCCCGTTCGCGGACCTGGGCGGTGTCGAGGAAGTTGAGTTCGTAAGCGAAGTCGCGGCGCATTGTGTCGATGTGGTTTTTCACGCTGGCGCTGTCGTCGTAGCGCTTGACCCGGATTGTGCCGGCGGACGGATTGCAGCCGGTGAGGGCCAGTTCGGCGATGTTGCGGCGGACAATCTCTACCCCTTCAACCGACATCTGGAACAGCGTTCTGGCGTTTTCCAGTCCCAGTTTTTTGCGGATCGCTCCAGACCCTTCGGCCCAGCCCGGCGAGACCACGCCGCCATTGCGGCCGGAGGCTCCCCACGCGACCTGATGGGCTTCGAGGATGATCACACGCTTGCCGCGCCGGATCAGTTCGAGGGCGGCGGTGAGGCCGGCGATGCCGGCACCGATGATGCAGACGTCGCAGGTTTCGTCGGTGTTCAATTCGGGCCTGGCCGCACGGGGCAGCGAGGTTTGGGAATACCAGGTGTTGGGGAAGGACATGGTCGATCCTTGATAAGTTGCCGGACATTCAAGCGAGGGCTGGCCTTCGTGGGAGCGAGCCTGCTCGCGATGGCGGTCGAACACTCAACATTAATGCTGAATTTGATGGCCTCATCGCGAGCAGGCTCGCTCCCTCAGGGGAGGGCGGTGTTACTTGATGGTCGAGTAGTCGACGCCGTACCACTTGTCCGACAGTTTGGTCAGCGTGCCGTCCTTGTGCATTGCGCCGATGATTTCACTCAGTTTCGCCTTCAGCTCCGGGTCACCCTTGTCGGTGGCAACGGCCAACGGTTCGTAGAACACCACGCCGTTGTCGACAGCGCGTAATGGGTAACCCTTCTTGACGGCCGCATCCAGCGTGCTGCGTTGGGTGAGGATGGCGTCCAGTCGAGCACCGTCGCCCAGGCGCAGATCGTCCAGCGGTCCGACGGAGCCGGCGTAGGTCTTCATTTTTTCGGTTTTAACGTCGTAGACGACGGGTGGCACGTCAGTGGTTTCGATGGCCAGTGCCTGGCTGAAATAGTCCTCGGACGTCGTGCCGCCCTCGACGCCGATGGTTTTGCCATTCAACGCCTTGTGGTCGGTGACCGTGGATTTGTTGTGCACCGCAAACACGTAGGGCACGTAGTAATAGGTGCCGGGAAAGTCGAGAATCCGCGCACGGCTCTTGGTGGCGGTCATCGAGCCGACGGACACGTCCCAGCGGCCATTCCACTTGCCGGCGGTAATCACATCCCAGTCGGGCGTGATGAATTTGGCCTCGACGCCGAGACGCTTGGCGATCTCCTTGGACACGTCGATATCAAAACCGTCGATTTCATTCTTGTCGTTGATGAACCCCTGCGGGGGCCAGGTCGCCGAGGTGGCGACGGTCAACGTCTTGCTGCTTTCGATCTTGTCCAGAACGGCACCGGCGTTCGCGGCGCCGACGAACAACAGTGACAAGGCGGCAGCAAGGGTGATTGCGGGTTTTTTACTGAGCATGTCCATCTCCACTTTTCGTTATTGTTATGCGGGGGTAAAGCGCTTCTCAGTGACCGATGATCTGCGACAGGAATTTCTGTGCGCGTTCGGTCTGCGGGTTTTTGAAAAACTCGGCCGGGGTGGCTTGTTCGATCACCTGGCCCTGATCCATGAACAGCACTCGGTCGGCGACCTTGCTGGCAAAGCCCATTTCGTGGGTCACGCAAATCATCGTCATGCCGTCGGTGGCCAGCTCGCCCATCACGTCCAGCACCTCGTGGACCATTTCCGGGTCCAGCGCCGAGGTTGGTTCATCGAACAGCATCACTTTGGGGTTCATGCACAGCGCCCGGGCAATGGCCACGCGCTGCTGCTGGCCGCCGGACAGTTGCGACGGATATTTGTGGGCATGCTCGGCAATCCGCACCCGCTCCAGATAGACCTGCGCGCGTTTTTTCGCCTCGGTGGCCGACACGCCTTGCACCAGCTGCGGGGCCAGAGTGAGGTTGTCCATCACGCTCAAGTGCGGGAACAGGTTGAAGCTTTGGAACACCATGCCGATTTCGCTGCGCACGGCGCTGACACTTTCCGCTTCACTGGTGAGCGTGATGCCGTTGACCTGAATGTGGCCCTTCTGGAAATTTTCCAGGTGGTTGATGCAGCGGATCATTGTCGATTTGCCCGAACCCGACGGGCCGCACACCACCAGGATTTCGCCGGTGGCGACGTTCAGGTCGACGTCGCGCAGGGCGTGAAAGTTGCCGTACCACTTGTTCAGACCGGTGATTGAAATCATCGAGGGACTGGTCTGCGCAGCAGGGGCCAGGTCGCGTTGTTGGGCGGTATCGGTACGAGTCATCACACATCAACCCCTTGCCACGGATCGATTGACCCGTTTTTCGATTCGCGCCTGGACCCGTTCCAGAATGAACGACAGGGCCCAGTAAATCATCGCGGCGGTGATCAGCATTTCCAGGTGGCGGAAGTCTGCGCGCCCCTGGGTCTTGGCCAGGTACATCAGTTCCCAGACACCGATCACCGACACCAGCGAACTGTCCTTGAGCATGGCGATGAACTGGTTGCCGGTGGGTGGAATGATCACCCGCAAGGCCTGCGGCATGATGACCCGGCTCAGGGTCTTGAACGGGCTGATGTTCAGCGCCCGCGAGGCTTCCCACTGACCGACCGGAATGCTCTGGATGCCGGCCCGGAAAATCTCGGTCATGTAGGCGCCGTAACACAGGGACAGCGCGAGGATACCGGCAGGCACCGCATCGACCACGTAGCCCAGTTGCGGCAGACCCAGGTAAATCAGGTAGATCTGAATCAGCAACGGCACGCCGCGAAAGAACGAGGTGTAGAACGAGGCGAGGGCATTGGCCAGGCCGTTGTTCGACAGCTTGGCCACTGCGCCGACCAGCGCCAGCACAAAGGCCAGGACGATGGCCACTGCAGAGATGTACAAGGTGGTTGCAGCGCCCTGGATGATCAGGAAACCGATCTTGTCGAGGATGAAGCTGTAAGACAGGTCGAAGGTGTCGAAGAACGCCAGAAACAGGATCAGTAGTTCGATCCACACCACCGTAGTCTGCACTTTGAACTTCAGGCGCCCGAGGACGTGGAAGTTCAAGGTGCCCACTACGGCAATGCCCAGCCCGATGGCGACGTTGCGTGCCGTCAGGCTGTCCGGGGCATTGCCCAGCAGCGGATGCAGAAAATGACTGAGGGCGCTGTTGCCCAGGTTCATCAGGTAGGCGCCGAGGAACAGCACCACGGCTACGCCGAGCAGGAAGTGAGGATCGTTAGACTTTTTCTTATAAATTATATTGTCGTGATACATGTCTGCCTCAGCTTGTCGGTGGTGATGTTCTCGCTAGGTAAAAGGGTCTTTGGTCAGTATTGCGACGTCGATTCCGGGACCACAAGCGAACTTAATTCGCTACGTCAGTCCCGGAACGCACTTCGCTGTCAGGACAGTCTTGCCAGGCACGCTTCGAGGATATCCAGCCCTTCCTCCAGCACCGCCGCCTCGGTGGTCAACGGCGCCAGTAGCCGAATGATGTGCCGTGATTTGCCGCTCGGCATCAACAGCAGACCCGCGTCACGCGCCAACGCCAGCAATTGTGTGAGCTGCGCCGAGGCGGGGGAGCCGTCGGCATGGGTCAACTCGATACCGCGCATCGCACCGACGCCGGTCAAACGACCCAGATACGGTGAAAGTTTGCTTGCGCGCCAGGACTCGTAACGGCTGACAATCGCTTCTTCCTGTTGCGACCCCCAGGCTTGCAGGTTGGCATCCGTCATTTCATCCAGCGTTGCCAATGCGGCGGCGCAGGCGATGGGGTTGCCGGAATAGGTGCCGCCCAGTCCACCTTTGGGCAAGGTGTCGAGCAGCGTCTTGCGCCCGACTACCGCGCCCAGTGGCACGCCGCCGGCGATGCTTTTGCCCAGCAGGATCAGGTCCGGCTCGATGCCCAGGCGCGAAAAGGCAAAACGCTCGCCGGTGCGGCCAAAGCCGGACTGGATTTCATCGGCGATCAGCAGAATATTTTTTTCATCGCAGAACGTGCGCAGCGCCTGTGCGAACTCGACATCCATCGCCAGAAATCCCGCTTCACCTTGAACCGGTTCGACGATAAAACAGGCCACGTCATTGACGTCGATTTCGACGCTGAACAGTCGATCCATCGCCTTCAGCGCTTCGGCGCAGGTCACGCCGTTGTCCTTGCTTGGAAAGGGCAGGTGATACACAGGCCCCGGCAGCGCGCCGACTTTCTGTTTGTACGGTGCGACTTTGCCGTTGAGGTTGAGGGTGGCGAGCGTGCGGCCATGGAAGGCACCGTCGAAGGCAATGACGGCTGTGCGACCGGTCGAGCCGCGGACGATCTTCAGGGCGTTTTCCGCCGCTTCTGCGCCGCTGTTGGTGAGCATGCCACTGACAGCGTAGTCCACCGGAATGAACGCCGTCAGGCGATCCATCAGTTCGATGTAGGGCACATGCGGTGCGGCGTTGAACGCGTAGTGCGTCAGCCGCGTGGCTTGTTCGCGAATGGCCTCGACGATGCGCGGATGGCAATGGCCGAGGTTCAGTACGCCGATGCCGCCGACGAAGTCGATGTAGCGTTTGCCATCGGTGTCCCAGACCTCGGCGTTTTTGCCGTGGCTGAGCGTGACGGGATGAACGACGTTGATCGACTGGCTGATGGTTTCGCTGCTCATGGATGACCGACTCTGAAGAAGGGATGCTTCTTTTTATCTAAGCCGTGAGCAGTGGGTGGGGGCAAACGAAATAAAGTGGACGGGTCAATCTTAAAAGTCGGGATGTGTGCGAATAAGAGATGGGCAGGCAAAGCGTAACTTGTGGCGAGGGAGCTTGCTCCCGCTGGGTCGCGCAACGGCCCCAAAAAAGAGGGACCGCTACGCAGTCCAGCGGGAGCAAGCTCCCTCGCCACAGGTTCTGTGTCGCTCGTGAAGCGTTTCGCGGACTTTGATTAACGGCGAGTCAGCGGTTGTTGGGTGAATTTCACGCCCGCCAGACCCTGCGCAATCAACGCACGAATGTTGCCGTGGTCGTTGCCTTCAGGCGTGGCCACGACCGAGCGGTAATGCTCGCCAAAGGCCAACAGCGCCTCTTCATCGGTCAGGCCTTCCAGCAGCGCCAGGCCCAGGGTCTTGCACGAACCTTCGTTCTGCCCGGCGGCGTTTTCCACGCCGCCGTTGTTGAAAGCCTGAGGCTGGTAGTCGTAACCCGTGGCGATGAACGCCAGGGTGTCGGCGAAAACATGCTCACCGCTCTTGAGGCTGGCGCGCAGGGTGTTCAAATCACTCATTGGGTTTTCCTTTGGCGAACGCCGCTTGTTGTTCGGCGTTGGCTTCTTGCTGGTATTGGGCTTTCCACTCGGCGTAAGGCATGCCGTAAACCACTTCTCGAGCGTCATCGAGGCTGACCTCGATCTGGCGTTCGTCGGCGGCGGCCTTGTACCACTTGGACAGGCAGTTGCGGCAGAAGCCCGAGAGGTTCATCAGGTCGATGTTCTGCACGTCCTTGCGGCTGTCCAGGTGGGCGACCAGCCGGCGAAAGGCGGCGGCTTCAAGTTCCAGGCGTTGTTGATCGGTCATGGGGGCCTCTGCGAGGCAGCTTCGAGCGGTAAGCTTCAAGCTGCAAGATGGGTTGCGATGGCTTGTAGCTTAACGCCTGAAGCTTGAAGCTTGAAGCTTAGCGGCTTGCAGCGAGCGTAATCGACACCGACTCGGCGAATCGCAGGGCGTGGGGTTTGTCGACTTCAACTTCGGCGTACAACACCGACGCGTTGGCCATGACCAGATCGAGGATCTCCTGGGTCAGGCGTTCGAGCAGGGCGAAGCGATTGCCTTCCACGTGGGCGATGATCGCCTTGGTGATGGTCCGGTAATTCAGCGCGTGATCGATGTCGTTGTCACGCACCGCTTCCTGAGCGGCATACAGGATGGTCAGGTTGATCAGTACATCCTGCTTGTTGAGGATTTCATCCTCGTTGATTCCGATGAAGGTCCGCAGGCACAGGTCCTTGACCCGGATGCGTGCCATTCCTGGTTGAAGTTGTGGCATTGCTACTTGCTCCGTCCAATCAATTGCAGGAACTCCTGGCGGGTGGTGCTCGACTCGCGGAAGGCGCCGAGCATCACCGAGGTGTTCATGGTCGAATTCTGTTTCTCGACGCCGCGCATCATCATGCACATGTGCCTGGCTTCGATGACCACCGCGACACCGGCCGCGTCAGTCACCTGTTGCACCGCATCGGCGATCTGTCGGGTGAGGTTTTCCTGTATCTGCAGGCGGCGGGCGAACATGTCCACCAGCCGCGCGATCTTCGACAGGCCCAGCACCTTGCCCGTCGGAATATAAGCCACATGGGCCTTGCCAATGAAGGGCAGCAGGTGATGTTCGCACAACGAATACAGTTCGATGTCGGCGACGATGATCATCTCGTCGGTGTCTGACGCAAACAGTGCGCCGTTGACGATCTCTTCGACACTCTGGTCGTAGCCGTGGCAGAGGTACTGCATGGCTTTGGCTGCGCGAACCGGGGTGTCTTGCAGTCCTTCGCGGTCGGGGTTTTCGCCGAGACCGATGAGAATTTCGCGATAGCTCTCGGACAGGGCGTTCTGGTGCAGGGATAACGTCATGGAACATCCTCGCGGGGGCTGCTTATTTGAGGTGCCGTCCGCCATTGACGGTCAGGGTCGTGCCAGTGACATAAGGGTTGTCGAGCAAATAACGCAGGCTCTGGTAGATCACTTCGCTGCCGGGTTCGATGCCCAGCGCGGACTTGGCCAGGGCCTTGGCGCGGTATGCCGCGTTGTCGTCGGGGTTGAACA
Organism: Pseudomonas sp. GW823-FHT02C02; assembly: GCF_058797635.1. Classification (NCBI taxonomy): domain Bacteria; kingdom Pseudomonadati; phylum Pseudomonadota; class Gammaproteobacteria; order Pseudomonadales; family Pseudomonadaceae; genus Pseudomonas; species Pseudomonas sp. GW823-FHT02C02. The sequence goes on from NZ_JBXAJV010000005.1 coordinate 110,321, forward strand.
TTAGCAGGGCTGGCGCGATACCGTTGACCTTGATTGTCGGCGCGTATTTCGCGGCGAAGGACAGGGTGAGGCTGTCGAGCCCGGCTTTGCTGGCGCAGTAGCCAATGTGTTTGCTGCTGCCCTTGCGGGTCACGTCATCGCTGATGTGCACGATGTCGGCGGGGCTTGAGCGTTCGAGCAAGTCGGCACAGTGCAGGTTGATCAGGTAGGGCGCCAGCATGTGCACGCTGAACATGCGGGTAAAGGCCTCGGCGTCGGTGTCCGGGGTTTCGGCCAGCCATTCGGAAGCGTTGTGGACAATGGCTCGCAGGCTGTCGGTGTGGGTTTTCAGTTGGGTGATGAACGCGAGGATCCCCGCTTCAGTGGAGAAGTCGGCAAATACCGCGGTGGCGCCCAGGTCGCGCAATGTCTGCACGCCTGGGCGTTCGCTGCGGTAACTGAAGATCACCGGATGGCCGTCTTCGAGCAAACGTTGCGCACAGTGCAGGCCGACACGCTGGCCGGCACCGGTGATGAGGATCGGAGCTGCGGAAGAGGTCATGAACGGCTCGCGTCGCGGTAAGAGCAAAACTATACCAGCGCGCAGCGGCATTCACCTATTGCGGGGCTCCCACAAGGGGGATCAGTGGTTTTGGGGAGTGGGCTTGGCGGGCAACGGGCGTGCTGGCGTGCTGTTCAACCAGCTGGCCAGCAGGCGGGTCGATAGCGGAATGAAGAAGTAGACCATCAACGGCGTCAGGCACAAGGTGCTGATGAGCACGCGGGGCAGCAGGCTCATGTCGTCGAGCAACGGCCCCAATACAAAGTTGAACAGCAGGGAAACCGGAAAGAATGCCAGCCAGATTGCCACCGCCTGCTTCCAGCGGGGTGGGCGCTGGCCGACCGCGCCGAACCAGCCTTCAATGCCACTCACGCGATGTTCCGTCTTGTGCGCAAACAGATCGCTGCCGCGCGCCAGCCATGCGGTACGCGAAGCGGAATGCTCCCAGGCGTGCATGGTTTGCTCGTTGGCAAAGCGGAAAATAATCTGGAATTCGTTATCGCCGGGCGGCGGAGCGAGCACACCTGAGCCGAGATAACCGGGGAAGTCGGTGGCCAGTTGTTCGCCTTCGCGCAACCAGGCCATCAGGTCCTGATAACGCCCATCGGCGACGCGGCGCGCAACCATCAGCGTGACGGGTGAGGTAGACATGGTGAATCTCCGTATAACAGATGCGTCACTCCGGGTAAGAGTTTCGCCAGGCGCAGCGCCGGGGTGATGGGCTGCGTCTTGAGACAAGCAAGGATTATTCCTGATTCTGACGGATACGCCAGCGACATTCGTCGTTTATCAGTCTTGAACAAGCATGGGGTGGAAGAGTTAGAATGGGATCCAATTTTGCGCGCGGACTTCAATTGCCACATGCCTGTCCTGACTGAAGGTGTCCCAGATTTGCAGCGAGGAGCTGCACTGGAACAGGAAGAGCTGTTTCCCATCCGTGAAGTAGCGCGCCTGACGGGTATCAACCCCGTTACGTTGCGGGCATGGGAGCGACGATATGGCCTGATTCAGCCCACACGCACCGAAAGCGGGCATCGGCTGTACTCGATGGCGGATATCGAAAAGGTCCGCAGCATTCTCGGCTGGATTGATCGCGGCGTCGCGGTCAGCAAGGTCGGCAAGATACTGGCCAAGACCGAGCCGCTAAAAGCCCTGGCGAAAATCATTCCCGACGAACTCGTTCAGGCTGACTACGCCCAGTGGCAGCAGGAGGTTCAGGTGGCGGTGACGGCGTTTGACGAGGTTAAGCTGGAGCAAGTCTATGGACAGATTTTTTCCAGTTACCCCCTGACCGTGGTGTTTCAGGACATCCTGATGCCGATCTGGAAGCTGATGCTGCAGCGCCATCACGCGTTCGGTCAGACCAGCGAATGGCTGTTTCTGGATGGTTTCCTGCGTTCTCGTGTGTTGCAGCGCATGTTGCTGGTGCGCGTCATGCAGCCTCGTCGCGTGATTGTCTGCGCCTTGGCCGATCAGGCTCATGAACTCGAAGTGCTGGTCACGGCGCTGTACCTGAGCAGTGTCGACTCGGCTATTCAACTGCTGTCGATCGGTCAGCCCTTCGACGAGTTGACCCTGGTTTGCGAGCGTATCAAGCCCACGGCACTGGTGCTGGTGTCCAACCACGCGCCGGCCCCCGAGTTGCCTCGACGTCTGAATCGACTGGCCTTGAGCCTGGATTGTCAGTTGCTGCTGGCTGGCGATGCGTCGGACCTGGCACAGGACAGCCTGGCCGGATCGTCGATCGGTTGTCTGGGAAATGAGGGGATGGTGATGCGTCAGCGTTTGAAACAGTTCCTGGCAGGAAACCTGGATACCTGAGATCAGATGTGCAGGGCGGGATGTGTCAGACGATGTTGCTGAAGGATGTACTGGCGCAGACGTTCGGTCTCATCCTTGTCGCTCTGGCTTAATTCGTAAGCGTAGAAACCTTGCTCGGTTTCACGCTCGAAGGTGCCGCGCAATGCAATCCGCTCATAGCCTGACGGACTGAACCACAACGCGAAGTGTTTGGGCGGTTTGGTCTTGTTGCGAACTTCCAGCAAAACCCCTTTGAACGATATTTCATGCACCCACATCGTGCCGGGCTGGCCTTTGGCATTTTCCAGCGCCACCGGCTCTTCAAGCGTCAGGCGCCATGGTCGTACCATTGGCCCGTCTTCATAAATACTCGGCACGCCCAGACGCAAATGCAGCGCATGAAATTCGTCTTCCACCAGGTGCAGCGGAAAGGTCATTTGCTGGTTTTCGAAATTGGCCTGGATGGTGACTTGCTCATGGGCCGCCAGGCGTGTGAGCAAATCACGGATTTGCGATCCACCGTTGACGAGCAGACTCGACGTCGCATCCCGCACATTGAGCTGGGGGTTGTGTTGCATGGTCTGGATGAAATCCAGCTCATCCTGTGTCAGGAGTGCGTCGCGTTGCATGGCTTGCTCGAAAGGAATAGTTACAAAGTCATCGGTGATTGTAGTTAATGACCATTAATTCGCTGTTTTGTTTTTACCGTTCGTCGCTTTAAGCGCGGCAAGCTCGGCCTGCATCTCAGCCAATTGTGCTTCCAGTTGCGCAACTCGCTGCTGTGCCTTGACCTGCACCGTAACGTCTTTCTGCACGCCTACAAAATAAGTTTGCCCATCGCTTTCGTTCTTCACTGTAGAAAGGGACAGTTCATTCCAGAACGGGGTGCCGTCCTTTCGGTAGTTTCTCAGGATTTCCCGGCAGGAGCCGCCAAGGGTCAACGCTTTGCGAATCGCCGTGAGGGCTTCTTTTTGATCCCGGTCACCGGCCTGCAGGAAACGGCAATCCTGGTAAAGAATTTCTTCGCTGGTGTAACCCGTCAGCCGCTCGAACGCCGGGTTTACGTAAATCAGGATGTTGTCCTGGTCACCTTCCTTTTCGGCAATCACGATGCCGTCGTTGGAGGCGTTGATTACCATTTGCAACAGTTGAGCGTTGATCATCGGAGAATCCTTTCCGTATTGATAGGGATTTGCATTCTAAAAGATCAAACGAGCCCGTGCTGTTAATATCTGTGTCTTTTACAGCTTCAGGATCGATTGATGAAAGTTGCCATCATTTCCGGCTCGGTGTACGGCACGGCAGAAGAAGTTGCCCGCCACGCCGCCTCTCTTTTAAACGGCGCGGGTTTCGAAACCTGGCACAACCCGCGCGCGACACTGGCCGATGTCCAGGCCTTCGGCCCGGAAGCATTTCTGGCGGTGACGTCGACCACCGGCATGGGTGAATTGCCGGATAACCTGCAACCCCTGTATTGGATGATCCGTGACCAATTACCTGCTGCCTGGCGCGGTTTGCCGGGAGCGGTGATCGGCTTGGGCGATGCAAGTTACGGCGATACGTTCTGCGGCGGCGGCGAGCAGATGCGTGAGTTGTTCGCCGAACTGGGCCTGCGTGAAGTGCTGCCGATGTTGCGTCTGGACGCCAGCGAAAGTGTGACTCCGGAAACCGATGCCGAGCCTTGGCTGGCCGAGTTGATCAGGGTGCTGCGGAGCTGACCGGCCGCTCGCGCAGCAGGGCAAGCCAGGCTTGTGCAGCCTTCGACAAGTACGCACCCTGCCGCCAGATAAAGGCAATGTCCCAGCGTAACGAATCCGGGGCATTCAAGGTCAGGCGCACCACGCCTGGCCGCACCAGCCCACGCGCCACCACGCTGGGCAGCAGCACCACGCCTTGGCCGGCGGCCACCAGTGCGGCAAGAAAATCCGCCTGGCCGCTGCGCCCACCCTCCTTGGGTGTGAACCCTAGCTGATGACAAGCCTGCAGCAACCGGTCGTTGAGCACGAAGCTGCGCTGATACAGCAGAAACGGCGTATCGGCCAATTCCTCCAGTCCGATCACTGTCTTGGTCGCCAACGGATGATCGGCGGGCAGCAGCGCATCCAGCGGCTCATCGCAGAAAGGCTGAAAGGCGAACTGCGGATCCTTCGGCAACAGACTGCCACCGAGTTCGAGCTCACCACTCAACACCGCCTGTTCGATGTTCAGGCTACCGCCCTCCAGTAACTGAATGCTGATGTTCGGGTAGCGCCGCCGGTACTCGGCAAACAGCCCGGCGAACAGCGCGTCACTGCCCAGCAGCGGCAGTCCCAGACGCAATTCCCCGCGAGCCAGTTGGCTCAAATCGTCCAACTCACTGAGCAACTCGTTGCGCAGCCGCAGCATGCCTTCGGCCCGTTGCAGCACCACGCTGCCGGCGGCGGTCAGGCGCAGCTGCGACCCCAAACGTTCGAGCAACGGTGTGCCCAGACTTTGTTCCAGCTGAGCGACCTGCTTGCTCACCGCTGATTGGCTGATGTGCAGAGTCTTGGCGGCTTGGGTGAAACCCCCTTGGTGCATCACTTCGACGAAGCTGCGTAGCTGCTTGAATTCCATGCGCCTGATTCCAGATTGGAATAGAGCCGAGTCTAACAATTCGTTTCGGGGATAGCAGCCCGCTCCGTAAAATGAGCATCTGTGAGGACCGAAACCATGAATTCATCCATCTTCAAACGCCTGGCTCGATTGACCGCTGAACTGGCCGTGCTGCTCGGCATCTACCTGCTCGGCTGCGAAATTGCCGCGGGGTTGGCTTGGCCGATCCCGGGTGGCGTCATCGGCATGGCGCTGTTGCTGCTGGCTTTCGCGGTTGGCGGGATCAAACCGGCGGCGTTGCAAATGGGGGCCGGCCTGTTGATGGCCGAGATGCTGCTGTTTTTTATTCCTGCGCTGATGAGCCTGCTCGATTACGGCAGCCTGATGCGCGACGACGGTTGGCGGATTCTGCTGGTGATCGGCGTGAGTACGCTGATGGTGATGCTGGTCACCGCGTTTACCGTGGAAGGGGTGGTGCGGTTGCGGAGGTCCCATGAAGCTTGAGCTGATGCCGATGTTCTGGCTGGCCTTCACGCTGTCGGCCTATTTATTCAGTCGCTGGATCTACCGGCGCACCGGGCGTTATCTGCTGTCGCCGCTGATTCTGGTTCCGGCGCTGCTGCTGGCCCTCGCTGTGCCGCTGCATACCGCGTACTCGGAGTATTCGAGCAACACCCATTGGCTGATGTGGGTGCTGGGGCCGGTGACCGTCGCGTTCGCCGTGCCGATCTGGCAACAGCGGCAGATGCTGATGCGGTATTGGTCGGCGTTGTTGCTCGGAATGCTGGCGGGCAGTGCGGCGTCCATCGGCACCTCGTTCGGTCTGGCCAAGGCGCTGGCGCTGGACAGTTCGGTGACGATGTCGCTGGTGCCACGCTCCATCACCACGCCGTTTGCCATGCCGCTGGCTCACGACCTCGGTGGCGTGCCGGAACTGACGGCGGTGTTCGTGATGTTCACTGGCGTGTTCGGGGCGATGCTCGGCGGTATTCTGCTGAAGTGGCTGCCGTTGCGCAGCGCCCTTGCGCGCGGTGCGTTGTTTGGCGTCGGCGCGCACGGTGCTGGTGTCAGTCGGGCTCATGAAGTGGGCGGTGAGGAAGGCTCGGTCGCGGGGCTGGTCATGGTTCTGACAGGGCTTTTGAACCTGTTTGCCGCCCCCTTGTTGGCGGCGGTCCTTTGACATGGATCCAGTCTTTCTCCTGAACTGACTCGTTAGGCCACCAAGCTGGCTGCCAATGCAACTACGCGAAATCCGGGGGCGACTAGACTGCGGTAACGACAGTAAAACTATAAGAACAGGAGGTCCTTGCCGTGAAAGTTGCTCCCGTCCAATCCCCCCAGAGTGTCAAAGACCAGGTCAGTGCCGCCGAGTGGCAGACCCGCGTCGACCTGGCGGCCTGTTATCGTCTGGTGGCCTCCCATGGTTGGGACGATCTGATCTTTACGCATATCTCGGCCAAGGTGCCGGGCACCGAAGATTTCCTGATCAACCCGTTCGGGCTGATGTTTCACGAGATCACTGCGTCGAGTCTGGTCAAGGTCGATCAGGCCGGCAACAAGCTGATGGACAGCCCTTACGAAATCAACCCGGCGGGTTACACCATTCACAGCGCCGTGCATGAAGTGCGTCACGATGTGGTGTGCGTGTTGCACACTCACACCGCCGCGGGTGTGGCGGTGTCGGCACAGAAGCAGGGCATTCTGCCGATCAGTCAGCAGTCATTGTTTGTGCTGTCCAGCCTTGCGTATCACGCTTACGAAGGCGTTGCCCTGAACCATGAAGAGAAGGCGCGCCTGCAAGCCGACCTGGGTGAAAACAATTTCCTGATGCTGCACAACCACGGCCTGCTGACCTGTGGCAGCACCATCGCCGACACGTTCCTGATGATGTTCACCTTTCAGCGCGCCTGCGATATCCAGGTGCTGGCGCAGAATGGTGGCGCCGAGCTGATTGCTATCGAACCGCAGATTCTGGCGGGCGCCAAGGCGATGATTGCCGGCGTGACCAAAAGTGCTCAAGGGATGGGCGGCGCGTTGGCCTGGCCGGCGTTGCTGCGCAAACTCGATCAACTAGACCCGGGTTATAAATTCTAATGGCACTTGCCGAGATCCCCCTGTGTGTCTGGCGAAAGCGCGGCCAGACGTTCGTATTCCGTGGCCAGACCATCCATTACTGGACGGCGGGGCAGGGTGAGCCGTTGCTGCTCATCCATGGTTTCCCGACCGCCAGTTGGGACTGGCATTACTTGTGGCAACCGCTGGCGCAGCGCTATCGGGTAATTGCCTGCGACATGCTCGGCTTCGGCGACTCGGCCAAACCGGTCAACCATGAATACAGCCTGTTGGAGCAGGCCGATCTGCAACAGGCGCTGCTCGCGCACCTGAATGTGGAACAGCCGGTGCATGTCTTGGCCCACGATTATGGCGACAGCGTGGCTCAGGAGCTGTTGGCCCGGCATTACGAGACGCGCGTCGATATCGCCAGTTGTGTTTTCCTCAACGGCGGCCTGTTTCCTGAAACCCATCGCCCGGTGTTGATGCAAAAACTGTTGCTCAGCCCTTTGGGCTGGATGATCGGGAGAGCTTTTACCCGCGACGGACTGGTGAAAAGTTTCCGGCAGATATTTGGTCCGCACACTCGACCCACCGAAAGCGAGATGGACGATTTCTGGGGCCTGATCGACAGCAATCACGGCCCGCGAATCATGCATAAGCTCATCGCTTATATTCCTGAGCGGCGTGTTCAGCGCGAGCGTTGGGTCAGCGCCATGCAGCGTGGCGAGGTTCCGCTGCGGGTCATCGATGGTGAAGTCGATCCGATTTCCGGCGCGCACATGGTCAAGCGCTATCGGGAACTGGTCCCCAACCCGGACACGGTGCTGCTGCCTGATATTGGCCATTACCCGCAGACTGAAGCGCCGGCACAGGTGCTCAAGCATTATCAGGCGTTTCGGGATCGGCTGATTTCTCCGCCGCGCAGGGCGGCCTGTTCCTGACTATCCCCCAGCCTTATCAAGCACTATTCAGCTTTACCTGTGTTTATTGTGACCAGCAGCCTGGTGCCTGACACTCGGACGTATTGTCCCTGGTCTGCTGGAGTTCCCCCCATGAATGAGTCTGTGCGCTTCGAAGATAAAGTTGTGATCGTCACGGGGGCCGGCGGTGGCCTGGGCCGGGCTCACGCGCTGCTGTTCGCCAAACAGGGCGCCAAAGTGCTGGTCAATGATCTCGGCGGCTCGGCGCAAGGGGAGGGCGCCAACGCCTCGGCAGCCGACCGCGTAGTGGCGGAAATTCGTGAGGCGGGCGGCATCGCCGAAGCCAACCACGACTCCGTTACCGATGGCGACAAAATCGTCCAGCATGCCCTCGACGCCTTCGGCCGCATTGATGTCGTGGTCAATAACGCCGGGATCCTGCGCGACAAGACCTTCCACAAAATGGACGACGCCGATTGGGACCTGGTTTACCGCGTTCACGTCGAAGGCGCCTACAAAGTCACCCGCGCCGCCTGGCCGCACATGCGCGAGCAAAACTACGGCCGGGTGATCTTCACCGCATCCACCTCGGGCATCTACGGCAATTTCGGTCAGTCCAACTACGGTATGGCCAAGCTTGGCCTCTACGGCCTGACCCGCACACTCGCCATCGAAGGTCGCAAGAACAACATCCTGGTCAATGCCATCGCACCGACGGGTGGCACCCGCATGACTGAAGGCCTGATTCCGCCGCAAGTGTTCGAGCAACTCAAGCCGGAACTGGTGAGCCCGTTGGTGGTGTACCTGGCCAGTGAAAACTGCCAGGAAACGTCCGGGTTGTTTGAAGTCGGCGGCGGCTGGATGGGCAAGGTGCGCTGGGAACGCAGCCTGGGCGCCGGGTTTGATCCGCGGGTGGGCTTCTCGCCGGAGGATGTGGCGGCGCAGTGGGAGCAGATTTGTGATTTCGAAGGGGCGGCGCATCCGAAGGACAATATTGAGGCGCTGAAGGAGATGATGGGGAATTTGCAGAGGTATTCGATTTAAGAGTGTAAGGGGAGCAAGCATGAATGCTTGCTCCCTTATGTTTATTCTTCGGGTTTGAAGCCTGGTTTGCCATTTATGTTTCGCCAAGATTTAACTTTCGCAACGATAGCTTCGGGTGTTGATTCTTCGTCTGAATCTGCGTAGTAAATCAAGTCGGATCCGTCGGGGTGCTCTGTTAGTTCTTCAAACAAAAGTACTGCATCAATCTGTTCCTTCTCTGTCGGGTATTCTGATTGGCAGATTCTGGAAACGAACTTAAGGAATTCTGTTTCGGTGTAGTCGGAGAGGTCAAAGAGGCTCATGTCATTTATCTCCTTTGTGTATTTCTGAGTGTCGTTTCGGGGTGACGATTCGGATGTTGTCCATGTCAAATATCTCGCCATCTTTTGAAATTTGGTTCACATGGTGTAGCTCAAGTTTTACTTGGCCACCTAATCTGTCCGCTTTACGAGAAAAAGGGGCTCGGCCGTAACTCATTTCTTGAACATTGTTGGCTGTGAATTGTGTCGCCAACTCCAAATCGTCTGAAACCGCTCTCCAGAGCGCTTCCCTGAACGCTCTGAAATTCGAAAACTCCCGTCCCCGAAGTTTATCCGCAATCTGCTTGGGAATCGGTGCACCTCCCGACCGTGACCTCGTCCCTAGCCAGATTCCTGAAACGAACTCTCCATTCCCGCTGGCAATACCAGGATCCTGCCGTCGATCCCTGAGCAGGGTGAAGATCGGTGGAAGGCCTGAGTCGATCGGAAAGACGGTGATGAATCCGCCAAACCCGTAGCGATCCAGCTCTGGAAATGGATTCACTCGTCCGGTGTTGGGAGTGACAGTAGCGCCTTCATAGATAGGCAGATCTGTTTCGGTCAGCGGAAGATCAGTCGAGGGGTTTATGGGTTCCACCAACGGTGTCCAGGTGATGACTGGACCGTTGGCGACAGTGCTGCCCGATACGTAAACATTCTTGCCAGCATCAAAGTGGGCCAGATTCACCGGCACACTGGCGGGAACTGTCACGCCGTCTGTGGTGACAACGACGATCTCAACCCTATGACCTATTGACTTCGAACCGAGGGTAACCGGCAGGTCGATTGTTCCCCCGGCGACTGCTTGTTCGTACAGATGGGCAGTTGGAACTGGCGAAAGTTCTGACAGCGGAACACTGACAGAAAACAGATCACCGTTACCTAGCCGTGATGGAGCGAAAAGGGCGGCGAATCCTACGAGAACTGGAGCGGCTGCTGTCGCAAGAGTTGCGGTGACAGCGGATACGGCTGTGCGAAGCGCGGTCTTTAACGCCAGAGAGGTCGCAGGGCTATTGCCGATAGTTCCGGTCGTGCCGGTAAACGCTGGGCCGAATGCTGCGGTCGAACCGACATTGGCAAACGTAGGGCTTTGCCACCTGGCCTCCGTTTCCTCTGACCCCGAGAGGCGGGCTTGCTCAAGTTTTCGTCGAGTCTCATCCTCTGCCGTCAGACGACCCTGTTGCCGCTCGCGCTCTTGCGCTTGCCTTTCCTTCAACTGCTGAACTATCAGATTCACCCGTTGAACGTGGCGTTGAGCCACGGCAGTAGCTGAATCAATGACTTTGAGGCGAGTCTCCAGACGCTGTCTTTCCGTCTCTAGCTGCCTTTGTATCTGCTCGATTTGCTGTTCCATTTCAGCTTGGAGACGAGCCTGTTCGGCTGCGAAATGCTGAGCAGCTGCTTTCGCATTAGCCTCAGCCTCGGCCAGGGCTGTATTCAATTCTGCAATACGTGCCTGTTCTTGAGCCTGAGCCTGAGCTTTCGCTTCAAGACGAGCCTGTTCCGCAGCGACCTGCTGCGCGTTTTCCAATGCTGCAAGTCTCTGTTGTTCTCGAGCCCGGATTGCTGCTTCCTCATTTACGCGTAGCAACTCTGCAGCTGCTCGCTGGGCTTGCTCATTGGCCTGCACAGCACTGAGGAAGTTCTGCACATTGACGTTTTGCTGCCTGAGCAATTCGAGACCTTGAGCCAACAATCTTGCATCGTGGGCCGCCCGAAGAGACTGAAACAACGCCTGCATGGCAGCGCCGTCCGGTGTAGGCCTCTTTTCGATAGTTGTAGCCTTCTTCATGAATTCGTTGATGTGCCTGTTAAATGGATCTCCTCCATAAAAAGAATGGGCAATAGCTGTTTTATTGTGGAACTCGGCTGTTTTTCGAGCAGTGAGTCTGTTTCGTACATCCAGTTCGCGAATTATCGATTGTGCAGGTGGAAGTGGATCAGTTGGACCCTCAAGCCGAGTGGCGGCCAGTTCATTTTCAATGGTTTGCGGCAATTGGCTGGACTTGGTTTGATATTCTTGCTCCAGCGCTTGGGAGGTGGCTTTAATGGTATTGAGATTTTGGTAATAAACAGGTATTCCGTGCCCGTGTGGACCCGTTGTGACAATGTTTGATGTTAGAGGCGCGGGTGTCATGTGGTCCGGAGCAACGCCTATCGTATGGATGGGCGTGCGAATATCAAGAGAACCTGGCCTTGGAGGCTTTTGCATATTCATATCCTTTTGAATGTGCATATGGATGACGTGTTGCCAGTCAGCCATTAAAAAATGGTTGTCGGTTATTGCGTCGTGCCATTAAAAATTACAACAGAAGTAGAAAATCTGGGTCCGAGACTTGCGTCAGACCTTACATATAAAGCAGCGAGAAATTTCGATGAGGCAGGAATAAAGGCAGGATTGTCTTTTGCGTAAAGAGATATTTCTTATGTTGTTATAGGAAATATCTTGTAGGAATGTCGCCCATAAAAAAGGCCGCTGCAAACGCAGCGGCCAAAGCAAGACGTTGGATCAAGGAGCTACAAATCAACGTCAGTGAACACAGGGCGATCAATCGAAAAAGCGTCGATTCATCTGGATTCTGTCGCCAATGGCGTGGACTGAACACGCGCCATCGTTTCCTGCTTTCTGGCGGTTTGCCGTGAAAGCCCGGCAAGAATAAGCCGTTGAGCTGAAAGGAAAAACAGCGATTCGCGACATGCACTGTTGCAGTCTGAGCAATAGTCCGACGCGCCACGTCCCCTGTAGCAGCTGCTGCCATGCATTCTGCTGATAGTCCCCCATCCAGCCCATCCATACCCGGCGCAAACCCCCGTCCCATCCGGCTATTCATCCTTTAGAGGTACACCACGAATACCTCCTTGGTGCGCTTATCGCTCCCAACGTGCGGCAGTAGGGTGGGGCCTTCTGTCACTCACCGGGGAAGACGCATGACAAAAACAACAATGCGCGCCATCTTCACACCGCAAGCGCTGGCCGCTGCGGTTGCCTTGGGCTGCTGTGCCCAGGCGCAGGCTGTTGCGTTCAACATTGGCGAAATCGAGGGTACGTTCGACTCCTCGCTGTCCGTCGGCGCGAGTTGGGGCATGCGCGATGCCGATAGATCTTTGGTGGGCACCGTCAATGGCGGGACCGGTCAGTCTTCGACCGGTGATGACGGCCGGCTGAACTTCAAGAAAGGCGAAACCTTCTCCAAGATCTTCAAGGGCCTGCACGACCTCGAATTGAAATACGGTGACACCGGCGTCTTCGTCCGCGGCAAGTACTGGTACGACTTCGAGCTGAAGGACGAAGACCGCGAGTTCAAGCCGATCAGCGACAGTGGCCGCAAGGAAGGCGCCAAGTCCTCCGGTGCGCAGATTCTCGATGCCTTCGTTTATCACAACTATTCCATCGCCGATCTGCCGGGCACCGTGCGCGCCGGCAAGCAGGTGGTGAGTTGGGGTGAAAGTACCTTCATCGGTAACTCGATCAACAGCATCAACCCGATTGACGTCTCAGCGTTCCGTCGACCGGGCGCCGAGATCAAGGAAGGGCTGATTCCGGTGAACATGCTGTTCGCCTCCCAGGGCCTGACTGATCAGCTCTCGGTGGAAGGTTTCTATCAACTGGAGTGGGACCAGACCGTCGTCGACAACTGCGGCACCTTCTTCGGCAACGACGTGGTGGCGGATGGTTGCAACAACAATTACACCGTCGGCAGTCCGGCGATTGCACCCTTGGCGCCCTTGGCATCGGCTTTCGGTCAGCCACTCCAGGTGACCCGCGAGGGCGTGGTCGTTCCCCGGGGTGGCGACCGAGATGCGCGGGATTCCGGGCAGTGGGGCACAGCATTGCGCTGGCTCGGTGACGACACCGAGTACGGCCTGTATTTCATGAACTACCACAGCCGCACGCCGACGGTCGGCACCACCACGGCCGGCCTGTCGACACTGGCCAGCCTGCCGGGGATGGTGAGTGTGGCCAACCGTCTGGCGCCGGGCAGCGGTGCGGGACTGGCGCAAAGCGTGATGCTGGGGCGCGGTCAGTACTACCTCGAATACCCGGAAGACATTCGCCTTTACGGCGCAAGCTTCTCCACTACCTTGCCGACCGGCACCGCGTGGAGCGGCGAGATCAGCTATCGGCCGAATGCACCCGTGCAGGTCAGCACCAACGACCTGACCCTGTCCTTGCTCAACCCGATTGCCGGTGGCGCTGCATCACCGATCGCCACCACCCCGGGTGCTGACAACAAAGGCTATCGCCGCAAGGAAATCACGCAGATCCAGAGCACCCTCACGCAATTCTACGATCAAGTGTGGGGTGCCCAGCGCTTGACCCTGGTCGGCGAAGCGGCGGTGGTTCACGTCGGTGGCCTGGAGTCGCGCAGCAACCTGCGTTACGGCCGCGACTCGGTGTACGGCCAGTATGGTTTCGGCGGCGATACCGACGGTTTCGTCACCTCGACCTCCTGGGGCTACCGTGCCCGGGCGATCCTCGATTACGCCAACGTGATCGGCGGGATCAACCTCAAACCCAACCTGTCCTGGTCCCATGACGTCGCGGGTTATGGCCCCAACGGGTTGTTCAACGAAGGCGCCAAGGCCGTCAGCGTCGGTGTCGATGCCGACTACCGCAACACCTATACCGCGAGCCTGAGTTACACCGATTTCTTCGGTGGTGACTACAACACCCTGGAAGACCGCGATTTCCTGGCACTGAGCTTCGGCGTGAACTTCTGATCTGGCTGAGAAGGATGAATTTGATGCGCAAGATGATTCTGCAATGCGGTGCCCTGGCCTTGAGCTTGCTGGCGGCCAACGTGATGGCGGCGGTGTCGCCGGACGAAGCGAACAAACTCGGTACCTCCCTCACGCCGCTCGGCGCCGAGAAGGCCGGTAACGCCGACGGTTCGATCCCGGCATGGACCGGTGGCATCCCGAAAAACGCCGGCGCGGTGGACAGCAAAGGCTTCCTGGCTGACCCGTTCGCCAGCGAAAAACCGCTGTTCGTGATCACCCCCGCCAACGTCGACAAGTACAAGGACAAACTCTCGGAAGGCCAGGTGGCGATGTTCAAGCGCTACCCGGAAACGTACAAGATCCCGGTCTACCCGAGTCACCGCACCGTGGCCGTGCCACCGGAAATCTACGAGTCGGCCAAGCGCAGCGCGCTGAACGTGAACAGCATCAACGACGGTAACGGCCTGGCCAACTTCACCGGCAACCGCTACTACGCGTTCCCGATTCCGAAGAACGGCGTGGAAGTGTTGTGGAACCACATCACCCGTTATCACGGCGGTAACCTGCGCCGCATCATTACCCAGGTGACGCCGCAGACCAACGGCAGCTACACGCCGATCCGCTTTGAGGAAGAGATCGCCGTTCCGCAATTGATGAAGGACCTGGACCCGGAAAAAGCCGCCAACGTGCTGACCTTTTTCAAGCAGTCGGTAACGGCGCCGGCGCGTCTGGCGGGGAACGTGCTGCTGGTGCACGAAACCCTCGATCAGGTGAAAGAACCGCGCCTGGCATGGATCTACAACGCCGGCCAACGTCGCGTGCGCCGCGCCCCGCAAGTCGCCTACGACGGGCCGGGCACTGCCGCTGACGGCCTGCGCACATCCGACAACTTCGACATGTTCTCCGGCGCGCCGGATCGCTATGACTGGAAACTGGTCGGCAAGAAGGAAATGTACATCCCCTACAACAGCTACAAACTCGACTCGCCAAGTCTCAAGTACGACGACATCATCAAGGCCGGTCACATCAACCAGGACCTGACCCGCTATGAGCTGCACCGGGTCTGGGAAGTGATCGGCACGGTCAAGCCGAACGAGCGGCACATTTACGCCAAACGCCACATGTACATCGACGAAGACAGCTGGCAAGTGGCGCTGGTGGATCACTATGACGGTCGCGGTCAACTGTGGCGAGTGGCCGAGGGGCACGCCCAGTATTACTACGATCACCAGACTCAGGCGTACACACTGGAAGCGCTCTACGACATCATTGCCGGTCGATACATTGCGCTGGGGATGAAGAACGAAGAGAAGCACAGCTTTGAATTCGGCTTCGAAGCCAAGGCGGCGGACTACACGCCATCGGCGTTGCGTGCCGAGGGCGTCCGGTAAGGGCGTTGATACATTCGCAGTGCAGAAGGCGACCGGTGGGTCGCCTTTTTTATGGCTGCCAATCAGCGTTCTGAATACTTCTCAACAAGCGGGTTGGAGAGGGCTAGGGTTGCCGGACAATTATAAATAGGCACGCCGCAATGACCGCCATGACCCCGTGTCTTGACCGTTCTGGATTCCTGCCCCGTCTGTCCTCTCATCACCTGTCGCGTGATCGATTGACCGGTCCCTTGCTAGCGTCCACGTCCCGGGTGAAATTACTCTGCGCGCCCGCCGGCAGTGGCAAGACTGCGCTGCTCGCCGACTGCCTTTTACAGGCGCCGCCGCCATGCAGGGTGTGCTGGTTGCCGTTATCTGGCATAGCGATGAGCACGGTGGATTTTCGTCAGCGAGTGGCAGAAGCGCTGGGGCTGGCTTCGGCAGAAGAGCCGGCGATGCTCGGTGCGCTGGCTCGATTGCAGGTGCCGACCTGGCTGTTTCTCGATGACTATTGCCGCGTTCCGAACCCGGAGCTCGATCAACTGCTGGATCGCATGCTGGCCGTCAGCAGCCCGGCGCTGATCTGGTGGCTGGGTGCCCGCCGTCGCCCGCAATGCAACTGGCCGCGGTTGCTGCTCGATGATGAATTGTACGAATGCGAGCGCGCCACGCTGGCCTTCAATCAAACGGAGATTGCCTCGCTGTTGCGCCACCTGACACCGGCCGATGCCAGCACCGCTGCCAGCAAGATTATCCAGCGCAGTGGCGGCTGGTGCGCCGGTGTACGCATTGCGCTGCTGCAAAAATGCGACTGGTCGCGCAACGACCCGTATCACAGCCGACCTGACACATTGCTCGATTACCTCGAACACGAACTGTTTTCCGGCCTGACCCCCGAGTTGACGGAAGCCTGGCGGGTACTCGCGCATTTGCCACGCTTCAACGCACGGCTGTGCGATCACCTGTTTGGCGCAGGGGAGGGCGCGCAATGCCTGAAGACGTTGCAGGATCTGGGGTGCTTTATCGAGCCCTGGCAGGACTCCGCCGACTGGCTGCAGATCTTCTCCCCACTCACGCAATTGATGCGCGATGAACAATGGCCGGCCGGACGCTCCTGGCATCGCCGTGCCTGTCAGTGGTTTGCCGCCGAGCAGGACTGGAAAGCTGCGTTCGAACAGGCCTTGCTGGCCGAAGAGTTCGAGGTCGCGGTCAGCCTGTTGCAGCATTTCAGTTTCGAGCATTTATTCGAGGAGCAGACCGTCGTGCTGTTGTTGCGGTTGTACGAGCAACAAGGTGACGCGCTGATGTACGGTTCGCCGCAACTGGTCGGGTTGATCACGGCGGCGTCGTTGTTTGCCGGGCGGTTTGAGCAAGCCGCCGATTGCATCGAGCAGTTGTCACGATTCATCCCGCAGCCCTCGGCGATTCTGCAGCGGCAACTGATCGCACGGTGGCAGGCGCAGCAGGGTTGGCTGCTGCATCTTCAAGGGCGGATGGACAGTTCAAGCGCGCATTTTCTCGATGCGCTGAATGTGCTCGGTCCTGACCTCTGGCCTGTGCGCTTGATGTGTCTGTCGGGTTTGACGCAACAGGCCCTGCTCAGGGGCGAGCTCGAAGTGGCGCAAGCCATCAATCGCGATGCGTTGTGCCTGGCGCGTGCGCAAGGCTCGCTGGTTTTCGAAGGGCTGCTGGAACTTGATCATGCGCAATTGCTGGAGCAACGTGGTGCTCCTCAGCGAGCCGACCATTTGCTCGCCAACGTTCAGAACATGCTCACTCAACAGCAGCGGCTTGCCGAACCCCTGCTGGGGCGAATTGCCTTGCACCGTGGGCGCTTGAGTTTGTGCCAGGGCTTGGATACGCAGGCTGTTGCGTGTTTCGAAGCGGGGCTGTCTATCTGTATGCGCAACCACGACAAACGGGTGCTTTACGGTTTCCTCGGTTTGGCGCAGGTGGCGGCCAATCAGCGCGACTATGCCCAAGCATTTGTCTATCTTCGCGATGCCGAGCGCTTGATGCAGCAACGGCAGATTCCCGACACCGTTTACCGCGGTGTGCTATTGCAGATCAGCAGTCAATTATGGCTACAGCAGGGGCGCCCGGAACTGGCCCATGAGGCGCTCAGTCGAGTACTGCGCCACTATCGTGGCCCGCATGCACGGCAGGCGCCTCCCGCGACCCTGATGTTGATCGCACGGATCGATTATCTGTTGGTGTTGGCAAAGGTCGACCTGCACCAGGCCAAAAACCCGCTGAGCCATTTCGCCGAGGCACTCGAACAATCGCAGCTCGCAGGCATGCTGGCGCTGGAGGTCGAATTGCTGTTCGGCGCAGCCGAAGTCGCGTGGCAGAACGGTGACAGCGTCGGTGCCCGAGATTGGTTGCGCAAAGGGTTGAATCTTTCTGAGCACCATGGGCTTCGCCAAGCGCTTGTTGAGTTGCAATTGCGAAAGCCTGATCTTCTGCCAGTACTGGATGATGGTTGGGATCGTTCGGAAAAAAATCTGCAGGTGAGTGAAGTCAATCCGCTTAGTCAGCGTGAAGTGGAGGTGCTCAAGCTGATTGCTCTGGGCAATTCGAATCAACAAATAGCCGAGCAGTTGTTTATCTCCTTGCATACGGTGAAAACACATGCACGGAGAATTCACGGGAAGTTGGGCGTGGAACGCCGGACTCAGGCGGTTGCGAAAGCCAAGAGTGTCGGTTTATTGGATTGAAGAGCGCAAAACTTTTTATTGAGGGGGGCGCCCACAGAGTGCGAATAGTCGGTTCTGTTTTACGTTGTTTTCAGGTTGGGAAAAATTGCACTGGGAGATGTTTCATCTTATATGTAAGGTCTGGTGTTTTAATGATTGATTGAAGGTTGGGGTGAGGCGGTTGTCACAGTGTAAAACTCAGCGGTGGCTGAGTGCGTCGCTTTGTTGTGAGGGGTACGGTTTCATCTATTTCGTTTTTTCTTTATGTGTCGCTTCTGTGTTTAAGTTGTTTGTACAAATGTTGAAAGATTTTTTGAGTTTTTAATAATAAGGCGATCTGTTTTAGTTTGGTCTCAAGTTAATCGGCAGCAACGTGCCGTTTTTTATGATCAAACTAACGAGATTTCTAATGCAAGACGAGCAAGCAACAAATGCAATGCTGGAACAAGTACGTGAAGCACGTAACAATTTACTCGAAGCACTCAGGAAAATTCCTTCGTTCAAGGCGGTTCTTCAGGTTGTCCTGACGACCGAATTTCAGAAGATGGATTCAGAGGGCTCTATAGCACGCCGTTTTGTAAATCTTCGTTCGGGTGCAAGTCCAACATCTGCGGAACCCACCGGCAACCTGCTAGATGTGTTTTTTGAGTGCTTAAAGCGCGGCAGGCCACCCCAATACACTGCTGATATATATGGAATGTATGAGCTGGATAAGATCGGCACAGAAACCTTCAGGCTGAAATATCTGGATGTGGCAAACGTTGGAAAAATGATCGCCGAACTGATGCAAAACCTGCCTGAGAAATGCAGTTCCGTATTAGGTGAATATTGGCGCGTATCCTCTCTGGTTGATAGTGGAAATCGTCCTTTACCGTCGCCTAAACAGGAGTTGCGCACTCTTCAGGCGCGACTTTTCTGGCGCGAACTGGACCTGGCGGCCAGCGAGAATCTGTTGTCCAAAGGCGACGTCGCGACCATCAATGGTTTAATCGGTTCGGGACTGCCAAGTACCTGCTATGCCGTCTCGGTTGAAAAACAACAGGGGGGTTTTTCGACGCTGGCATCCACCTTTGTGATTTCTCTTTCTGGCGCTGTTGCAAATGAACTGAATCCAGCAGTCAGTCAAGAGGTTGTTCTTTATTCACCATTCGGTGGATTGGAAAAATTCGGCACCGTGAGTGACCTTCATAAAACGTTGCAACAGCGGTTATCCGATGCGTCAAACCGCACCGAACTTTTGCAGGGGCTGCCGGAGGACGAGCGAGGTCTGGTATCGAGTGTTCCAGCGATTCGCTACGCGAGAATCCTTGAAGATCTGTTTGAGCATTGCAATAACGGCGTGCTGGCGAGGCAAAGTCTTGATGTCATCTATCAAGTACGAAAATTAGTGACCGTCGGCGCGCATACCGAGGCGGCGTGGGTACCGCTGGATTCTGTTCTGTCCATGGATACATTTGTACGCTCTGAAAATGCGCGAAATGTGCTCTTGATCAAGGCGATGCTGGAGAACGCTCGGCCCGAGTGGTTTAAGAAGGCCTATGTCACCAATCAGCAGCTATATGTCGGTCTGGAGAAGAACTTGCTTGAAAGCCAGATTCAGCTTCATGAGTTGACCAAGGACGTGGTGACTCTTGCAGCTTATGCCCGACAGGCGGTAGAGGCGTTTATCTCGCCGGGAACCGACGAGCGAATCGATCCTGACACGGTGTTCGTGAATATTCAGCACTCGGTCAGGATGGCGAATGGTAAACGGGTAGAACACATTGAGCGGAAAACACTGACCCAAGCGTTCATGTATGGGGCACATGATCAGGCAGGGCGCTACACGATTACGCTGGAGAAAAACCATGACCTCGCCAGACTGACGCCTGAAAACATAATGCGAGCCATTGAAACGCTGGATCTGCGTCTGGCGTACGGCCCCGCACGGCAGAGAGTGTATGGCCAGCAGAACGTCAAGGAAGCGATGCGGGAAGTGTTGGGTCGAAAGACAGCTTTGACCCTGTTCGGCGCCATCTTGCAAAAACACGTCACCTCGACTGCGCAGGATATTGTTCAGCGTTACAACTTTGGTGATCCCTCTATTGAAGCGTCTGGGATTGCGTTAAGCGCTTTCTATAACTTCAAGCCCTTGAAGGATCTCATTGTCTACCGGAGGAAAGGAGGAGACTCGAATCTCAAAACGTACGTGCTCTATGCACCGGGCTCCCCGATGAATAAAGACTGGTACGAATTCTCCGATCTGGACAGTCTGCAACGGTATATAGGGTTGTGGGCCCTTGAAGAAGAGGGACGCACCTACCTTCGAACCCAAGTGCATGTGAGTGATCGACATAACCTGGAACATGAAGTGTTCGGCAAGGAATGGCCGCGTGGTGAACCGAGGGAGAGGATTCAGGGCAGAGCATGGTGGGACCAGGTCAATCTTGTTGCCTGGGTTGAAAGTGAAATGTTAAAGGGCAGTATTCAAAGTGTCCTTGACTGGGAAGACGCGGAAGAAAAGGCCGTCACGCCCCATTGGTACCGAAACGCCCCTACGTCTGATCGCCGGCTGTTCAATCGTTTGACCACGGACTTCAAGGCCATCTATAACGCGTCAAAAGACATATTTCATATTGAGGGCCTTCAAAAGTTTTCTCGTGAATTGGTCATGAACCATTTGAATGAGTATCTGGGCCGGGCGGGCGATCGCCGAATCGATCCTGATCGAGTCATGGTGAAGTTTCATAAAGGCGCAATGACGCTGACACAGTTATTTATCAATTGGCATCTGTGGCGCAGCGATACGAATGTGTTCGAGAAAATCTTGCTGCCTGGATCGAATACGCTTAGAGACAGTATCCGGGTGTCTGAGTTCTGGTGGAAGGACACGGGCGAGCCAATGACTGAGCTGAATTCCAGTACGCTCAATCAGCTAATCGACTTGATGCCAGGCAAGCATTACAGCCATTATCTGAAATCAAACTTTCTATGGACGCCGGATATTGATCTGCGGGCAAACCTGTATCGGGAGCTCAAGAAAAACGAGATGTTCAGGGCGGCACTGACGCAAAAGCTCAATGGCACGTTGCCGTCGGCGCATTATGATTGGCTGATCGAGTCAATCAAGGGGCTGGATCGAGACACAAGGACGCCAGACGGTGTTTCACCCGGCAGTGAACCTGGCGAAGGGGTTTATGAATTCTGGCTTGAAGGTGCCCGCATAGCGGGGGGTTACGTTTTTGGTGAGGGGCATGTGAAGTTTGCCTATATCCCGAATTCGCCTGGCAAGTCCTTTATCTGGGTCGGTGATTTATCCAAGGCTATCCAGAACGATCGACTTTTGGGCGAGCATCTTCGGAGTCTGGCCGGTTTACGTGGGCAGGACAGGGTCGGCGCCTACATCAGCAAGTCCGGAGATCCGCAAGGTTCGCTGCCAGTACCGGGGTTGGGCGGAACCCATCCGGTCTACAACTTCAAGGCCGAGTACGAAAGTCTGATTAATCGAGCACTTGATGATCTGGATGTCCTGACCACCACGCCAGTCGAAGCGTTTTGGCAGGAGACCAAGATTCTTCTCGAAGTGGCATTGGATGTGATCTCGATCTTTGTCCCGCCGGTGGGATTCGCCGTCAGTGTGTTGAAGATCAGTCATTCGATCGTGCAAGGCATCATTGCATCCAGCCATGGGGATTCTGCAGGCGCCAATGCGCATTTTGCTGCCGCATGGCGTGGGGCAATCCTCATGTACCTGGGTAAGGTCGCTTCGGTAGGATCGGCGGCCTCTGCACTTGGTCTGCTGTCCACAATCAGGGATCTGACCGACGTGCTCTCGGCCGTCACGGGCGTTCCGGTTGGAATCAGTTATGTCACTGCGGTGGCTGTGCCGCACTGGACCCCCGAGAGTTCGACCCGCGTGATCGGTTGATGGTCGGGACCCACATCAAGGCGTTATCCAGAGCATAAATGATCGGAGCTGATCAGTTCCGATCTTCAGACATCGGCGGTGTCTCATACCCCATCCGCCAACTCACGGCCCGCGTCGCCGCCAGCAATCGCTGCGCCGCCGGGCCGTTTTCGTCAGCGTGAAACAGTGAGGTCGGGCCGACAATGGTCAAGACCGCCGCCACGTTCCCCACCGCGTTGAATACCGGTGCCGACAAGGCGTCCACCCCCGGCATCAATAACCCATGCACATGATGCAGGCCACGTTCGCGGATCTGTTCGCACAACTGCGCATACGCCTGATCATTCGCCAAGGCGTGGTCGGCAGTGTCTTTCAGTTCCTGATCGCGCAAGTCCACGGTTTCGCGCTTGGGTAGAAACGCGCCAAACACCAGGCCGGTGGACGAGCTGAGCAACGGCAGCACCGAACCCAATTGCGTCACCACCGTCACCGCACGCACCGCCGGTTCGATGTGCACCACGGTCGCGCCTTGATTGCCCCATACCGCCAGAAAGCAGGTTTCGTTCAGTTCATCGCGCAACTCGGCCAAGGGCAGGGCGGCGACTTTCAGCACGTCCATACTGTTGAGGGCGGCGAGGCCGACGCGCAAGGCTTCACGGCCTAGGCCGTAGTGGTTGGTTGCTGCGTTTTGTTCGGCAAAACCGCTGGCGATCAGCGCCTGCAAATAACGATGGACCTTACTCGCTGGCATCTGCACGTGTTCGGCCAGGCGCGACAATGAGGTCGAGGGCGACAACTCGGCCAGGGCCTTGAGGATGTCGGTACCGACCTCGGCCGAGCGGACTTTCTGCTTATCGTTGTTGCGCGGCGTTTCCATGGAGGCGATGTGATCCCGGGACGAATGGGCGTCTTTATAGCTTGACGGTCAATACCAATCAAATTACGTTATGCGTAATCGAATTACGATAAAAATAACCCTGGCGTGCCGAGACCTCTGCAGCAGAGCGACAGGCCATTGCCTACTCCCTGTTCAGGAGGCTCCATGAACCTCGATTCAACGGCGCCAGCGCTGGCTTATCAGTCAGGCTTCGGCAACGAATTCAGCAGCGAAGCGTTGCCCGGCGCACTGCCCGTCGGCCAGAACTCCCCGCAAAAAGCCCCTTACGGCCTCTACACTGAACTGTTCTCCGGCACCGCGTTCACCATGGCCCGCAGCGAAGCGCGACGCACCTGGATGTACCGCATCCAGCCGTCGGCCAATCACCCGGCGTTCGTCAAACTGGAGCGGCAACTGGCCGGTGGTCCGTTGGGGGAAGTGACTCCCAATCGCCTGCGCTGGAACCCGTTGGACATCCCGACCGAGCCGACCGACTTCATCGACGGGCTGGTGAGCATGGCCGCCAACTCGGGCGCGGAAAAACCCGCCGGGATCAGCATCTACAGCTACCGCGCCAACCGTTCCATGGAACGCGTGTTCTTCAATGCCGACGGTGAACTGTTGCTGGTGCCCGAGCAGGGTCGCCTGCGCATCGCCACCGAACTGGGCCTGCTGGACCTGGAGCCGCTGGAAATCGCCGTGCTGCCGCGCGGTCTGAAATTCCGCGTCGAATTGCTTGACCCGCACGCTCGCGGCTACATCGCTGAAAACCACGGCGCACCACTGCGCCTGCCGGATCTGGGGCCGATCGGCAGCAATGGTCTGGCCAACGCGCGAGACTTCCTGACCCCCGTCGCGCATTACGAAAACCTCAAGCAACCGACCACCCTGGTACAGAAATTCCTCGGCCAGTTGTGGGGCTGCGAGCTCGATCATTCACCACTGAACGTGGTCGCCTGGCACGGCAATAACGTGCCTTACAAATACGACCTGCGCCGTTTCAACACCATCGGCACGGTCAGTTTCGATCACCCGGATCCCTCGATCTTCACCGTCCTGACCTCGCCGACCAGCGTCCACGGTCTGGCCAATCTGGACTTCGTGATCTTCCCGCCACGCTGGATGGTGGCCGAGAAAACCTTCCGGCCACCGTGGTTCCACCGCAACCTGATGAACGAATTCATGGGCCTGATCAAGGGCGAGTACGACGCCAAGGCCGAAGGCTTCTTGCCCGGCGGCGCGTCGTTGCACAGTTGCATGAGTGCTCATGGCCCGGATGGCGAAACCTGCACCAAGGCAATCAACGCTGACTTGGCGCCGGCGAAAATCGACAACACCATGGCGTTCATGTTCGAGACCAGCCAGGTGCTGCGCCCGAGCCGTTTCGCCCTGGATTGCCCGCAACTGCAAACCAATTACGACGCCTGCTGGGCCTCGCTGCCCGCCACTTTCGACCCGACCCGGAGATAACCCATGACTCAGACTTCCATCACTCGTAGCTGGGTTTCTTCCGCCAACGGCCACGCTGATTTCCCACTGCAAAACCTGCCGCTGGGCGTGTTCAGCGTAAAAGGTTCGGCACCGCGCAGCGGTGTGGCCATTGGCGAACATATTTTTGATCTGGAAGCGGCACTGGACGCCGGCCTGTTCGACGGCCTGGCAAAAACCGCCGTAGAAGCCACCCGTGGCGGCCAGCTCAATGCGTTTTTCGAATTGGGCCGTGAGGCTCGCGTGGCGCTACGCGAACGTCTGCTGGACCTGTTCGCTGAAGGCAGCACCCTGCATGGCAAGATCGAAGCCCAAGGCGCAAAACTGCTGCCACTGGCGGCGAATTGCGAGATGCACCTGCCGGCGAAAATAAACGATTACACCGACTTCTACGTCGGCATCGAGCACGCACAGAACGTCGGCAAACTGTTCCGTCCCGACAACCCTTTGCTGCCGAACTACAAGTACGTACCGATTGGTTATCACGGTCGTGCCTCGACCATTCGCCCCTCCGGCACCGACGTTCGCCGCCCGAAAGGCCAGACCTTGCCGGCCGGTCAGGCCGAGCCGACCTTCGGCCCGTGCGCACGTCTGGATTACGAGCTGGAACTGGGCATCTGGATCGGCCCGGGCAACGAGATGGGCGACTCGATCGCCATTGGTGATGCGGCCGATCACATTGCCGGTTTCTGCCTGCTCAACGACTGGTCGGCGCGCGACATCCAGGCTTGGGAATACCAGCCGCTGGGGCCGTTCCTGTCAAAAAGCTTTATCACCAGCATCTCGCCGTGGGTAGTGACGGCCGAAGCGCTGGAGCCGTTCCGCCGTGCTCAGCCGGCACGTCCGGAAGGCGATCCACAGCCGTTGCCGTATCTGTTCGACAAGCGCGATCAAGCCGCAGGAGCGTTCGATATCGAGCTGGAAGTGCTGTTGCTCACCGAAGGCCTGCGCGAGCAAAAACTCCCGGCCCATCGCCTGACCCTCAGCAACACCAAACATATGTACTGGACCGTGGCGCAAATGGTCGCGCACCACAGCGTCAACGGCTGCCAGTTGCAGGCCGGTGACCTCTTTGGCTCGGGCACGTTGTCGGGGCCGGAAAGCGGTCAATTCGGCAGCTTGCTGGAAATCACCGAAGGCGGGAAAAAGCCGATCGAGCTGGCGTCGGGCGAGGTGCGCAAATTCCTCGAAGACGGCGACGAAATCATCCTGCGCGCCCGTTGCAGCCGCGACGGTTTTGCCT
The DNA here is from genome assembly GCF_058797635.1 of Pseudomonas sp. GW823-FHT02C02. Lineage (NCBI taxonomy): Bacteria > Pseudomonadati > Pseudomonadota > Gammaproteobacteria > Pseudomonadales > Pseudomonadaceae > Pseudomonas > Pseudomonas sp. GW823-FHT02C02. The sequence goes on from NZ_JBXAJV010000005.1 coordinate 135,836, forward strand.
CCATCGGTTTCGGCGAATGCCGTGGCAAAGTGATCGCGGCGCGCTAAGAGGATCCGGTCATGGAGCTTTATACCTACTACCGTTCGACGTCGTCGTACCGGGTGCGCATCGCGTTGGCGCTCAAGGGCCTGGATTACCAGGCACTGCCGGTCAACCTGATCGCACCGCCAGGTGGCGAGCATCGGCAAGCGCCGTATCTGGCCATCAACCCACAAGGGCGCGTGCCGGCCTTGCGAACCGATGAAGGCGGCCTGTTGATCCAGTCACCGGCGATCATCGAGTACCTGGAGGAACGTTATCCACAGGTGCCGTTGCTGTCCAAAGACCTGGCCGCGCGCGCTCATGAGCGTGGTGTTGCGGCGGTAATCGGCTGCGACGTGCATCCGCTGCATAACGTCAGCGTGCTCAACAAGCTGCGGCAGTTGGGCCACGATGAACCGCAGGTGGTGGAGTGGATCGGGCACTGGATCAGCCAGGGGCTGGCGACGGTGGAACAGTTGATCGGTGATGACGGTTACTGTTTTGGCAACGAACCGGGCTTGGCGGATGTGTACCTGATCCCGCAGCTCTATGCCGCCGAACGTTTCAATATTTCGCTTGAGGCGTATCCACGGATTCGCCGAGTGGCGGCGTTGGCCGCAACCCATCCCGCCTTCATCAAGGCCCACCCGGCGAACCAGCCAGACACCCCTTAAAGCCCCACGCGCCCCCCCTGTAGGAGCGAGGCTTGCCCGCGAAGAACGATAACGAGGTCGTGCTGACAGACCGAGGCGCCCGGTTCGCGGGCAAGCCTCGCTCCTACAGGGGGCGTTAGTGGACGATTGAGTTGGGCGGCAAATGCCCCAGTCGTTCAGTCAGGCGAATCCGCTGGATCGGGTCATCACTGAGCAGCAGCGCATGCTCCAGGTCGAAACGCTCGGCGTTCGGGCAGTCCAGCCGTTGATAGAGGCTGGCCCGGGCCAGGTAATCGGCGGCGTTGGCGTTGCCCAGTGCCAGCACGCGTTCAGCGTCGATCAAGGCGCCGATGTAGTCATCGTGGGCAAGGTGCAACTGACGCAGATTGCGTGACAGCCGTTGCAGCATCTGCACAGGGTCGGCGGTCAGCATGTGCTCGGCGTTGAGTTGCATGTTCGGGCCGTACTGGCGTTGCAGCAGTTCACGGCAATCATTGGGGTACAAGCGGCGGCCACCGCAGGGGTCCAGCAGATGATCGGCGCCCGGCACCCGCAGCAGGAAATGACCGGGGAAATTGACCCCGACCAAAGGGATCTCCAGGCGCTTGGCCAACTCCAGTGCGATCAGCCCCAGGGATAACGGCTGGCCGCGCCTGAGTTCCAGCACTTTGTTGAGCAGGGCCACTTGCGGGCGCAACGGGGTGAAATCGTCCTGGGCGAACCCCAGGTCATTCATGCGCCGCAGCAGCGGCTGGGCCAGTTCGCTCACCGGCAGCATCGGCAAGCCATGGCTGACCCGCTGTTGCAGGTCTCGGAAGTCTGCCAGCACCTTCTCGGCATCCACCTCTTTGTCATGTTCGGCCGCCATCCACAGCGCGGCCTCGAACAGCGCGGGTGGTGATCGTTGCAGGCAGTCAAAAAAACGTTGGCGCGGCGTCATCGAAATCTCCGGGCAATGCCTCGTTTTAGCCCCGTCGCCGGCATTCGTCCAGTACCGCACACATGAGGTCGCAGGTTATGCCCGAAAGCCTGCAATGCAGCGCCGCTTATTCCGGTGCGCTTCTGCAAATTTTGGGCGCAAGCCTATACTGGCGACTACAAGAAGTGATTCGGGAGCCCGACGATGTTCGCTCTCATGCAAAGCACTCGCCTTGAATCGCTGCATCTGAGCGTCGACCCGGTCACCGGGTTGAAGGCGGTCATTGCCATTCATAGCAGCCGCCTGGGGCCTGCCCTGGGGGGATGTCGTTACCTTGCCTATCCCAGCGACGAGTCTGCGGTCGAGGATGCCATTCGCCTGGCGCAGGGCATGAGTTACAAAGCTGCGTTGGCCGGCCTGGCGCAGGGCGGCGGGGTGGCGGTAATTGTTCGACCGGTCCATGTGGAAAACCGCGCGGCGCTGTTCGAAGCCTTCGGCCGCTGCATCAATCAGCTCGACGGGCGCTACATCACGGCGATCGACAGCGGCACCTCGGTGGCGGACATGGATTGCATCGCCCAACAGACCCAACACGTCACCAGCACCACCTCGGCGGGCGATCCCGCGCCACACGCTGCGATGGGGGTGTTCACCGGCATCCGTGCCACCGCCATGGCCCGTCTGGGCAGCGATAACCTCGAAGGCCTGCGAGTGGCCATCCAGGGGCTGGGTAACGTCGGTTATGCCTTGGCCGAACAGCTGCATGCGGCCGGTGCCGAACTGCTGGTCAGCGACATTGATCATGGCAAGGTGCAATTGGCGATGGAGCAATTGGGCGCTCACCCGATCGCCAATGACGCGTTGCTCAGTACACCGTGCGACATTCTCGCGCCCTGCGGCCTGGGCGGTGTGCTCAACAGCCACAGCGTGACGCAACTGCGCTGCTCGGCAGTGGCCGGTTCTGCGAACAATCAGCTGACCCATCTGGAAGTCGCCGATCAACTGGAGCGGCGCGGCATTTTGTATGCGCCGGACTACGTGATCAATTCCGGCGGGCTGATCTACGTTTCGCTCAAGCATCGCGGCGAAGAGCTCACAACCATTACCGCCCACCTGTCGAAAATCGCCTCGCGGCTGACCGAAGTCTTCGCCCATGCCCAGGCGGAAAAACGCTCTCCGGCACGGGTGGCGGACGAGTTGGCGGAAAAAGTGCTGTACCGCTGAGCCATGCCTTTACTGCAGACATGAAAAAGGCCCTGAGCCATTGGACTCAGGGCCTATTCAATTCGGGCATTGTTTACTTCGGTGTCTTGGCGGCTTTGGCTGGCTTGGTCGGCGCAGCGGCTTCACCCTCTTCGACCGGTTCAACCTTTTCAACCACTTCAACCGGCGCATTCAGCAGTTCGGACAACGCGTCCGGCTGGCTCTTGAATGCCTTGGCAAATACATCGCGATTCTTCGCCATGTAGATCCCGGCTTCTTCCACTTGCTGTTCGGTCAGGGACGGAACGGCTTTCTGCAACACTTCAGCCAGCAATTCAGCCAGTTCGAGCATTTTGTCATGACGGTCAGCTTCGGCTTTATCCATGAACAAGCGCTCCAGATCTCGGCTGCTGCGGTATACCACTTCGACGGCCATTCACCACCTCACATGCCTTCACATTAGTTGTCTGTTTCGACCACTGTATTTATATACAGCGAAAAGGATAAGCGAATCCCTGCGCTTTGGGTAGTGGCTTTTTAATGTAGACCGAAATCAGCATTTGTCAGTTAAACCGTGTTGCTCCATTCGCGGGCAAGTCTCGCTCCTACAGGTTGATGTGATCTGTAGGAGCGAGGCTTGCCCGCGAAGGGCCCGACGAGACACCAAAAAAGTGCCCCGTGGCAGCCCATCGCCATCTCACCCAACAGCCCCTGGCCTTTTTTCTGCATGCAGAACAACCGTCACGTCAAAACCGCATTATCCGCTCGAACCGAGCTAAGGAAGAATCATCGTGAAAATCAACTGGGCCGAGAACCTGCGGCAGAACGTGCATCAATTGGCAGAGTCTTTGGGCAACCTGTTCGTCGAGACCTTCCATTACCTGGCGCTGTTCGCCATCGGTGCAGTGACCGCGTGGGCGGCGGTGATGGAATTTCTGGGGATGATCGAAGAAGGACACATCAAGATCGATGACATCTTGCTGCTGTTCATCTATCTGGAACTGGGGGCGATGGTCGGGATTTACTTCAAGACCAACCACATGCCGGTACGTTTCCTGATCTACGTGGCGATCACGGCGCTGACGCGGCTGCTGATCTCCAACGTCTCGCACCACAATCCGCCGGACCTGGGGATCATCTACCTGTGCGGCGGGATTCTGCTGTTGGCGTTCGCGATCCTGGTGGTGCGTTACGCTTCGTCGCAATTCCCTTCGGTGAAGATCGAGCACCCGCAACGCAAGATCGGTACGGGTTCCGGTGAGCATCCAGACGTCGAGAAGGGAGAGATTTAAAGGCCCATGGTCGGGCGAGGCCGGGCTTTGGCCAAGGGTGGCGGCAGGTTGCGATTGTCGCCATCGGTCATGGCTTCGAGGATGGCCACGGCGCTGTGGCCCTGTTCAATGGCGATGCCGAACTGAATGCTTTGCACCAGGCGCTTGAGGCGCTTGGGGTCATTGCGCTGTTCGGCGCTGATCATCCGCTTGGCAACCACATGGCCGCTGTTGGAGAGGGTCAGCATGATGCTGCCGTCCAGACCTTGAATGCTCAGGTTGATCTGATAATCCGCTGCAAAGGCATCGGTAATGAGCTGAAAAGGGTTGTCCATGATGCGTCACCGCCTGATTGAACGTGCAGTTGTTGACCGGCCATGATCGGGTTGGTTCGCGTTACCGGACCATCGGCAAGCCGCTCGCTGAGGTTTTCAAAAGTCCTTTTGCCTCGCAGGTGATGTAGCAAGGGCCATGCCGGAAAAATTGTCGAACAATGATCGCGGCCAAAAAGAGGCGGGCACCTTGGCCCGCCTTCTTTTTGCCTGCCCGTTTCAGGGCATGAACGAGTAGATGATCGCAGACAGTGCAATCAAACCGATCAACACCACGAACACGTTCGACACTTGCCCGGAGTACTGGCGCAAGGCCGGCACGCGGCGGATGGCGTACATCGGCATCAGGAACAACAGGCAAGCAATGATCGGCCCGCCGAGGGTTTCGATCATGCCGAGGATGCTCGGATTGAACGTCGCCACGGCCCAGCAACAGAGGATCATGAACAGCGCCGTGATGCGGTTCAGCCAGCTCGCCGACATCACCCGGCCACGGCCGCGCAGGCTTTTCACGATCAGGCCCTGAAAGCCTTCGCTGGCGCCGATGTAGTGGCCGAGAAAGGATTTGGTGATTGCCACCAGCGCAATCAGCGGCGCGGCATAAGCGATGACCGGGGTCTGGAAGTGGTTGGCCAGGTACGACAGGATCGAGATGTTCTGCGCCTTCGCCGCCGCCAGGTCAGCCGGGGACAGTGCCAGCACGCAGCTGAAGCAGAAGAACATCACCGTCACCACCATCATCGCGTGGGCAATGGCGAGGATGCCGCTGCTCTTGCGTTCGGCCTGTTCGCCGTACCGCTGTTTCTGGTCAACGGCGAACGCAGAAATGATCGGCGAATGGTTGAACGAGAACACCATCACCGGAATCGCCAGCCACAGGGTTTTGAAGAACAGCGGCAACGGCATGCCTTCGCTTGCGGTGGCGAAGAACGCGCCGTTCCAGTTCGGGATCAGGCTGACGCCGAGCAGCAGCAACGCCGCGACGAACGGGTAAACCAACACGCTCATGCATTTGACGATGACGCCCTGGCCGCAGCGCACGATCGCCATCAGACCAAGAATCAACACCAGCGACAGAATCGCTCGCGGTGGGGGGGCGATGTGCAACTGATGCTCCATGAAGCTGCTCAAGGTGTTGGTCAGCGCCACGCTGTACACCAGCAGAATCGGGAAGATCGCGAAGAAATACAGCAGCGTGATCAGCTTGCCTGCACCGATGCCGAAGTGTTCTTCAACGACTTCGGTGATGTCCCCGGAACGGCCGGACAGCACGAAGCGGGTCAGGCCCCGGTGAGCGAAGTAGGTCATCGGGAATGCCAGCACTGCCAGGATCAGCAGCGGCCAGAAGCCACCCACGCCGGCGTTGATCGGCAGGAACAGCGTTCCGGCACCAATCGCCGTGCCATAGAGGCCGAGCATCCAGGTGGTGTCGTGTTTGCTCCAGCCCTTGTGGGTTATTTCGCTATTGCGTGTCAGGTCTACAGCGGGGTTTTCGGCAGCAGGTGTACGTACATCGGTCATCGTTTGGCCTCGTTATTGTTCTTGCTCGGGCTCACGTGTTGCAGGCGGTCAGGGAATGCTCCTCAGCACTCCACCCAGCTCACTGCCAGGCCGCCCCGTGAAGTCTCTTTGTATTTGTCATGCATGTCGGCGCCGGTATCGCGCATGGTGCGGATCACCCGGTCCAGGGAAATGAAGTGTTTGCCGTCGCCGCGCAGGGCCATTTGCGTGGCATTGATGGCCTTCACCGCCGCGATGGCGTTGCGCTCGATGCACGGCACTTGCACCAGGCCGCCGACCGGATCGCAGGTCAGGCCGAGGTTGTGCTCCAGGCCGATTTCGGCGGCGTTTTCCAGTTGCTCGGGCGTGGCGCCGAGCACGTCGGCCAGGCCGGCGGCGGCCATGGCGCAGGCGGAACCGACTTCACCCTGGCAGCCGACTTCGGCACCGGAGATCGACGCGTTTTTCTTGCAGAGAATGCCTACGGCCGCCGCAGCCAAAAAGAAGGCGACCACGTCATCGTCCGACGCGTCCGGGTTGAATTTCATGTAGTAGTGCAACACTGCCGGAATGATCCCTGCTGCGCCGTTGGTCGGTGCCGTGACCATGCGCCCGCCCGCCGCGTTTTCTTCGTTCACGGCGAGGGCGAACAGGTTCACCCACTCCATGGCCGACAGCGTGGAGGTGATGACATTCGGTTTGCCGATTTCCAGCAGGCTGCGGTGCAGTTTCGCCGCGCGGCGCGGAACATTCAGACCACCGGGCAGGATGCCTTCGTGACGCATGCCTTGCTCGACGCACTCACGCATCACCGACCAGATGTGCAGCAAGCCCTGACGGATCTCGGCTTCGCTGCGCCAGGCCAGTTCGTTGGCCATCATCAACTCGGAAACCCGCAAGCCGTGCTGGTTGCAGAGCTTGAGCAATTCGGCGGCGCTGGAGAAATCGTAGGGCAGCACCACATCGCTGGCCGGCGCAATGCCGGACTCGGCTTCCGCCGCTTCGATGATGAAACCGCCGCCGATCGAGTAGTACGTTTGCTCCGACAGCTCACCGGTTTCGCCGAAGGCTGTCAGCGACATGGCGTTGGGGTGGTAGGGCAGACTCTCATCGAGCAGCAGGAGATCGCGTTGCCAGTTGAAGGCAATGGTCTTGTTGCCGGCCAGAGTCAGTTCGCCGGTTTCGCGCAAAGTCTGGATTCGGCTGTCGATGGTGGTCGGATCGATGCTGTCCGGCCATTCGCCCATCAGGCCCATCACGCAGGCGCGGTCGGTCGCGTGGCCGACGCCGGTGGCGGAAAGAGAGCCGTAAAGGCGGATTTCTACCCGACGGACGGCGTCGAGCAAATTCTGGTCAATCAGTGCCTGGGCGAAGGTCGCGGCGGCGCGCATCGGGCCGACGGTGTGGGAACTGGACGGACCGATGCCGACTTTGAAGAGATCGAAAACACTGATAGCCATGCTAAAGCCTATACAAGCAATGGAAGAGAAATCGCTGCCATTTTTGTAGGACAAGCGCAATGTCGGCGATACTGCCGACCTCGGTCCTACATGACCAACGAAACTTCCTAAGACAGCCTTTAGCAGGACTAAACAATGAGTCGCCAATTGCACGCCCAGACTTACGTCTGGCTGCACGTGTTTTCCTGTGCCGCGCGGCACTTGTCGTTCACCCGTTGCGCCGAAGAGCTGCACATCACGCCGGGTGCGGTCAGTCAGCAAATCCGCCAACTGGAAGAGCGGCTGGGCTTTCGCTTGTTTCACCGTCGTGCGCGCGGCGTGGAATTGAGCGCCGAGGGCCAGCGACTGGCCATCACCGTCAACGAGGCTTACGGCAGCATCGATGCGGAATTGCGACGACTGGACGCCGGAATGATCAGCGGAATTCTGCGGGTGCGTTCGATTCCATCGTTCCTGAGCAAGTGGCTGACCCCGCGCCTGCCACGCTTGCAGCAGCGCTTTCCGGACATTCAATTGCGCCTGGTGGCCGAGGACAGCAGCGTGCCGTTGCATGAAGGGGACTTCGACCTGGCGATCGACCTGAATGACGGCAGTTATCCCGGGTTGTTATCCACAACCTTGCTCGACGAGCAGATCTTCCCGGTCTGCGCCCCGAGCCTGCTACGTGGCCGACCGCCGCTGCACGGTCCGGCGGGCCTGGTGCACTTTCCGTTGCTGCACGACATCACCGCCTGGCGCGGCAGTTACGAGTACGCGGAATGGGAGTTCTACCTCAATGCCATCGGCTTCGAAGGCGCGGACGTGCGGCGCGGGCATACCTTCAACCGCAATCACCTGACCATCGAAGCGGCGATTGCCGGCATGGGCGTGGCAATTGCGCGGCGCACGTTGCTTAACGATGAACTGGAGCGGGGGACGTTGATTGTGCCGTTCGGGCTGGCGGTGCCCAATCACAAACGCTACGTGCTGCTCTATGCGCCAGGGGCGCTGAGCCATCCGGGCGTGCGTGCGGTGCATGACTGGCTGGTAGAAGAGGCGGGGATTTTCCGCAGTCTGCACCCGCTGGCGGAGCGACAGATGTGAGCAATTGTGACTGGGGAGAGAGGCGACCCAACTCCCGACCTTAACAGCGCTTTTGGTGGTTGTCCGACTTTTTTTGCGAATCCATATTTATCTTTTTTTAGGGGTTGAAATGTTCTTCGCGCAGACCGATTGTGTAAGTAAGAGGTCACGGTGATGACGCCCAAGGGCCAGCCGATGCGCCTCTCGCGAGCTAGCTGAAATAAGGGATGAACTATGCAAATCCAAGTCAACAGTGATAACCATATTCAAAGCAGCATCCGACTGGAGGAGTGGGTACGTACTACCATTGAGAGCACGCTCGAACGTTATGAAGAGGACCTGACACGCGTCGAGGTTCATCTGCGGGACGAGAATGGCGACAAGCCAGGTCCCCATGACATGCGCTGCCAACTGGAAGCGCGGCCAAAAGGCCACCAACCGATTTCTGTCACTCATAAAGCCGACACCCTGGAGCAAGCAATCGACGGTGCGGCGGAAAAACTCGAACATGCGCTTGAGCATCTGTTCGGCAAACTGCGGGGCAAACCACGTGCCGCTTTGGTGCCGTTCGAAAGACCCACTGCCGATGCGCTGCTGGAAGATGAATTTCTCGAGAACGAACAGGCTGCGCAAAACGGCTGAAGCCTGATCCACATTTAACCTTTCCGCTCTCCACCCTTAAAAACGGGCCTGCACATGCAGGCCCGTTTTCGTTTTGCCGATCAATCAACTGATCGTTCCCGAGCCCGCGGATCAGCGGCTCGGCACCCCTCGCATCGCAATCGGACTGTCCGGAACAGTCGATCTCATAGGAACTCTTTTGCGTATGAGAATATTTATCATTAATATTGCGGTCTTGTTGGCCCATGACTTTCATGCGGCCTCACCTGGTTTCAAGGTCGAACCATGAAAGGCAAAACCCGCACGCTCCCCGTTCCTTATCGATTGGCCGTCACTTCCCGAGTGCTGGCCGCGGTGTTGGGCGGCTATATCGTCGCAGCGCTGGCCAGTGTCAGCTTGAGCTCATGGTTGCCGATGGCCCGGGCCGAAGCGGTGGTGACCGGAATGATGAGCTCGTTTCTGGCCTATTTGATTGCGGTGCTGTGGTGTTTTGCCTGTCGCAGTGCCTGGCGAGCCTGGTTCGGATTGATCGTGGCGAGCCTGCTGCTGGCGGCGGTGTCAGGGTTGGCTAATTGGATGGGCCACGCATGAAAGAGGGATTTCGTCAGGCGATGGCCTGGTTGCACACCTGGGCCGGGTTGACCTTCGGCTGGTTGTTGTTCGCGATTTTCCTGACCGGCACGCTCGCCTATTTCAAGGACGAGATCAGTCACTGGATGCAGCCCGAGATACCGGCGCGTGCGGTGACCTCCGAAGCCAGTCTGACGCTGGCGCAAAACTACCTCCAGCAACACGCGGCCGGCGCCTCGCGCTGGTTGATCGACCTGCCGAGTGCCCGGGAACCGGGCCTGTCAGTGCGCTGGCAACAGACCCCGGCCAAGCCCGGCGAGCGCGGGCAATTCACCGAGAAACTGCTCGACGCGCAAACCGGCAGCGAAGTGCAGGGCCGCGAATCGATGGGCGGCGATTTCTTCTATCGCTTCCACTTCCAGCTGCAAATGCCCTATCCGTGGGGCCGCTGGTTGTCGACCATCGCGGCCATGGTGATGTTCATCGGTTTGATCACCGGGATCATCACCCACAAGAAAATCTTCAAGGACTTCTTCACCTTCCGCCCGCGCAAAGGCCAGCGTTCCTGGCTGGACGGGCACAACGCGGTGGGCGTTCTCGTGTTGCCGTTTCACCTGATGATCACCTACAGCAGCCTGGTGATTTTCATGGCGATGGTGATGCCGGCGAGCATCCTGGCTTCGTACAAAGGCGATCCCCGCGCGTTTTACGCGGAGGTATTCCCGGCCTCCGGCACGCCCGAACTGGCCGGCAAACCGTCGGAACTGGCACCGATGGCGCCGTTGCTGGAGCGGGCGCGCGCGCAGTGGTCGGGCGGCCGGGCGGAACGGCTGACGGTGAACAATCCGGGGGATGCGAATGCCTCGATTGTCGTCTCAAGGGATGATGCAGACCGCGTGATTTATGACGCCAGCAGCGCGGTGACCTTCCACGGCGTGACCGGCCAGCAACTCAGCGCCACGCCACAGCAACCGGTGCCGATGGCCATCGCCGGCAGTTTCTATGGCTTGCACATGGGCCATTTCGCGAGCCCCGTGCTGCGCTGGCTGTACTTCATCTGCGGGTTGGCGAGCACGGCGATGATCGGAACCGGTCTGGTGATCTGGCTCGGCAAGCGTCAGCTCAAACATGTGAAAAGCGGCGTAATGCCCTTCGAACTGCGGCTGGTGGAAGTGCTGAACATTGCCAGCATGTCCGGGCTGGTGGTCGCGGTGGCGGCATTTTTCTGGGCCAATCGGTTGCTGCCGGTGGAGATGGCCACCCGGGCGGATTGGGAAGTGAACAGCTTCTTCATCGTCTGGGGCTTGAGCGTGGTTCACGCAGTGTTCCGTTGTGGTCGCGCGGCATGGATCGAGCAATTGGCGTTGGCCGCGATGCTGTTCTGCGGCGTGCCGCTGTTGAACGCGCTGACCACCCCGTATCACTTGGGCGTGACGCTGGCTCAAGGTGACTGGACGCTCGCCGGGTTCGATCTGACCTGCCTGGGCAGTGGCCTGTTCCTGGCCTGGGCTGCCTGGAAAATGCAGCGCACCGGGCAGACCGTTCGCGTCGCCAAAGAACGCGCCCGATTGATCATGCTTGAGCAAAAGGTGAACTGAATGCTGTTGGCCCTGCTGCTCTGCTACGGCGGTTTCACCGCGCTGTGTTTATCAATGGATCGGCATCACGGCGAACTGCTGGGGCGCCAGCCGTCTGCCCGGCGACGCAAAACGTTCAAGTTGGGCGGCTGGTTGCTGCTGGCAGTTTCGTTGTGGGCGGCGGTGGCGAAAACCGGTTGGGGGCTCGGGTTGGTGGAGTGGTTTGCGGTGTTGATGCTCAGCGCCTTGCTGCTGGTGTTGTTGATGCCTTATCGCCCGCGACTGGCCCTGGCGTTGGCTGGGTTGAGCCTGCTTGCCAGTCCTGTCGCCGTGTTGGCGCAGTGATGACCAGCGATCCCCCGGAATCCCGCGACGACGAATATCGTGGCGCCCGTGCGCATTTCCTTCAGGTGTTCCTGTCCCAGCGTTCGCAGATGGAAGCGCTGGTGAGCCGGCGTGTCGGCTGCCGCGCTACCGCCGCCGATCTGGTGCAGGACTTGTTTCTGCGTTTCTGGCGGCGTCCGCTGGTGCAGGTCGAGGAACTCAGCACTTACCTGCTGCGTTGCGCCGGCAACATCGCCATCGACCATTTGCGCAGCGAAGGCACGCGGGTGCGGGTCAACGAAGGCTGGATGCCGGATCAACCGGACAGCCAGGGCAGCGAACCACAAGCGGCGCTGGAGGCGGGCAACGACCTGCGTCACGTCGAAGCGGCGTTGCGCGCATTGCCGGAACGTACCCGGCAAATCTTTCTGCTCAACCGCATCCATGGCCGCAAATACGCGGAGATCGCCAAGGCCATGGGCTTGTCCCAAAGCGCCGTGGAAAAACATATGATGCGCGCCCTCGATGCCTGCAAGGCCAGTTTGCGGGAACCGCCAACGCGCACGCCAGGGAAAGCACCGTGAATCAACTCGACCGCGTCACCCCGACGCCCGCTCAAGAGCAGGCTGCACTCGCCTGGCTGAGCCTGTTGCACGACCAGCCGAGCAGCGGCGATCAACTCACTTTCAGCCACTGGCTCCAGGCCGATCCCGCCCACGCCGAGGCTTATGCCCAGGCGCAAGTGCTGTGGGAGTTGAGCGAAATGCCCGCACGAACCCTGGCCGATGAAGACGCTTTCGCCTTGCAGGGTTACCTCAATGCGATGAACCGATCCCGACGCACCGGCGTGCGGCGCTGGTCTGGCGCGCTGGCCATGGCCGCGTGCCTGGTGCTGATGATCGGCATCGGCGCGGGTTGGCAGCCGATGCGCTGGATTGATGATCTGGGGGCGGACTATGTGTCTGCGCCAGGTGAAATTCGCACCGTGACGCTGGCCGATCAGTCGCAAGTGACGCTGGACGCCGACAGCGCCATTGCCGTGGATTTCAGTGGCGGCGAGCGCCACGTTCAGCTGCGTCGCGGTGCCGGATTCTTCAGCGTGACCCACACGGGTGATCCGTTTGTGGTCGACGCTGAAAAGGGCCAGGCCCGGGTGCTCGGCACTCAGTTCGAAGTACGTTTGCAGCCCCATGGTGCGCAGGTCACGGTCCTGTCAGGACGGGTCGGCGTGACAGCGGACAGGCACGCCGAGCAGCAGATTCTGACCGCTGGCCAGCAAGTGGCGTATGGCGAAGGTTCGGCGCAAAAGCTGCGTGTGGTTGACAGTGAAGCGCAACTGGCCTGGCGTCAGGGTTGGCTCAATTACTACAAGGTTACCCTGGCCGATGTGGTGCAGGATCTGGGGCGTTATTACCCGGGGCGGATTGTGCTGCTCAACGATGAACTGGCCGCGCGGCGGGTCAGTGGCAGTTTTCCGAGCAAGGATCCGCAGGCGGTGTTGGGTTCGTTGCAGGGCGTTTTGGGGTTTGAGCAGACCAAGGTGATGGGGCATCTGATTATTTTGCGGTGAGGCTGCCGGCCCCATCGCGGGCAAGCCCGCCCCCCACAGGTTCGCGCGATCCTTGTAGGAGCGAGGCTTGCCCGCGAAGGCGTCAGGCTTAACGCCACATCACCCCGCAAAAATTATTTTCAAAATTATGATGAGGTAAACCCAACCCCCATCCGTGTAGTGACTGAAACTGCGAGTCATTCGCATCCCGTAGGTTCTACACAGGTCAATGAGCAATGAAGTCCAGGGCAAAACCGGGTTCGGTCAAACAGTGGTTGGGTGCTTCTGCACTGAGTATGTCGGCGTTGGCCTTGCTGCCTTCGAGCGTCGCATCGGCCGCTGAGGCGGGCAATACGCAGCCGCTTACGCCGTTCAGCTTCGCCATCGCTGCCAAACCGCTGCCCCAGGCCTTGAGCGACTTCAGCCGCGTCACCGGAATCAGCGTGGTCTACACCGATGAAGCGCCTTACGGGCTCACCGCCCCGGCGGTCAATGGCCCGTTGAGCGCCGAGCAGGCCCTGCAGCGTTTGCTCAGCGGTTCGGGCCTCACCTTCCGCCGTAGCGATGCTCACACCCTGGTGCTTGAACCGCTGCCCAGCGCCGGCACATTGAATCTGGGCACCACCACCATCAACTCGGTGGCCGATCAGTCCATGAGCTATCAGCCGCCGCCCACCAGCTCGGTGATGCGCTCGTCGGCCTTGCTCCAGGACATCCCGCAGACCGTCAACGTCATTCCGGCCCAGGTCATTCGCGATCAGGCGCCGCGCAATCTGGATGATGCGCTGGCCAACGTCAGCGGCATCACTCAGGGCAACACGCTGGCGAGCACCCAGGACTCGGTGATGACCCGCGGTTTCGGCGACAACCGCAACGGCTCGATCATGCGCGACGGCATGCCGATCGTGCAGGGCCGCGGCATGAATGCGACCGTGGACCGGGTCGAAGTCCTCAAGGGACCGGCCTCGCTGCTGTACGGCATCCAGGACCCGGGCGGCGTGGTCAACATGGTCAGCAAGAAACCCGAGCTTGAGCAATACAACGCCCTGACACTGCGCGGTTCGACCTACGGCGACGGTAAAAACGGCAGCGGCGGTGGCCTCGACAGCACCGGCGCACTGGGTGATTCCGGCTTTGCATACCGTATGGTGCTGGACCACGAAGACGAAGATTACTGGCGCAACTTCGGCACCCACCGCGACACGCTGGTGGCGCCGTCACTGGCGTGGTTCGGCGAAAGCACCACGCTGTTGTTTTCCTACGAACACCGCGAGTTCCTGACCCCGTTCGACCGCGGCACGGTCATCGATCCGCGCACCAACCATCCGTTGGACATCTCGCGCAATGAACGCCTGGACGAGCCCTTCAACAACATGGAAGGCCGCTCGGACCTTTACCACTTCGAGGCCGATCACGAGCTCAACGACAATTGGAACGCTCATTTCGGCTACAGCTGGAACCGTGAAACCTACGACGCCAGCCAGGTGCGCGTCACCGCCATCGACACCCGACGCGGCACGCTGACCCGCAGTATGGACGGCACTCAAAACGCGATCAGCACCGACCGTTTCACCACCGCCAGCCTCGAAGGCAAGGTGAACGTATTGGGTATGCAACACGACCTGGTGTTCGGCATCGATGACGAATACCGCAAGATCTACCGCGAAGACCTGATCCGCCAGAAAAGCCTGAGCACCTTCAGCTACGTCAACCCGGTCTATGGCCGCGAAGTCGCCGGCACCACGGTCAGCCCGGCGGACAGTGCGCAGACCGATGAACTGCGCAGCGATTCGATCTTCCTGCAGGACTCGATCCACCTCACCGATCAATGGATTTTCGTCGCAGGCGCACGCTTCCAGGAATACGACCAATACGCCGGCAAAGGCGTGCCGTTCCAGGCCAACACCGACAGCAACGGTCAGAAATGGGTGCCGCGCGCCGGTCTGGTCTATCGGTTCACCGATGAACTGTCGTTCTACGGCAGCTACACCGAATCGTTCAAACCCAACTCAACCATCGCGCCGTTGAGCGGCAGCAGCACCGTGCTCGACGGCAGCGTCGCGCCGGAAGAAGCCAAGTCGTGGGAAATCGGCGCCAAGCTCGACATGCCAGGGCGCGTGACCGGCAACGTCGCGCTGTTCGACATCAAGAAACGCAACGTGCTGGTGGCCAACTCCGAAGGCCCGGTGACGATTTACAGCGCCGCCGGCGAGGTACGCTCCCGGGGTCTTGAAGTGGATTTGAGCGGCCAGCTCAGCGACCGCTGGAGCCTGATCGGCAGCTATGCCTACACCGATGCCGAGGTCACCGAAGACCCGACCTACAAGGGCAAAAAACTGCAAAACGTCGCGAAGAACAGCGGCTCGCTGTCGGCGGTCTATGACTTCGGCACCATTGTGGGCGGCGATCAACTGCGGGTCGGCGCGGGCGCGCGGTATGTTGGCGAGCGGGCGGGTAACGCGGTCAACGATTTCGACTTGCCGAGCTACACCGTGGCCGATGCCTTCGCGACCTACGACACCAAGGTCGAAGGGCAGAAGGTCAAGTTTCAGCTCAACGTGAAGAACCTGTTTGACCGCACCTACTACACCTCGGCGGCGAGCCGGTTCTTTGTGTCAATGGGGGATTCGCGGCAGATCTCGTTGTCCAGCACACTGGAATTCTGATCGCAGACCGCGTAATCGTTCTTCGCGGGCAAGCCTCGCTCCTACACGTTTTACGTTGTCCGTGTAGGAGCGAGGCTTGCCCGCGAAGACGGCATGACGGGCGCTGCAAATGTCGGGACTAACGCAAAAACGCCTGCCGATACTCGCCGGGCGTTCCACCCAAAACCTGCCGAAACCGATTAGTGAAATGGCTCGCACTGGCAAAGCCGCACGCCAATGCAATCTCTCCCAAAGGCTGCGATGTCGAACGCAACAACTCCCGCGCCCGGCCCAGTCTGCGCGCCAACACATACTGATGCGGCGGCAAGCCAAAGCTCTCCCGAAACATCCTCGCAAAGTGATATTCCGACAGCGTACACAACGCCGCCAATTGCCCCAGGCTGATCGCCTCGGCCAATTGATTGTCGATGAACTCCACCAACTGCCGCCGCTGGTGCGCCGCCAATCCGCCTTTTAACCGCAAGCCCTCACGCATCCCGACTTGGCCGAGCAACACGTGGCTGAGCATTTCGTGAGCCAGGCTGCTGGTGAGCAGGCGCTCGCCGGGTTCGTCCCAGCTGAGGGTGAGCATCTGCCGAAAGCGTCGGGCCTGCGCTGGATCGTCAAGGAAAGTGGCTTCGCGCAATTGCAGTTCGCGAGGCTCGCGGTCCAGCAGCGTGACGCAGCCGAGGGCGAATTGTTCGGGGCTGAAATACACATGGGCCAGGCGAATGTCGCCGTTGATCACCCAGCCCGACTGATGCTCGGCCGGCAGGATGCACAGCTTGTCCGGGCCGCCCTTGGTGCCGGGCTGATCGCGGCGGAACGTGCCGGTGCCGCCGGCGATGTAGCACGACAGTGTGTGGTGGCTCGGCGCTTCGTAATCCTGGGCGTCGTGATGGTTGCTCCACAAGGCTGCAGCCATGCCGTCACCGAGCTCGGCGCTTTGCTCCAGACGAGCATTGGGCGAGCGGTTGAGGGCTTGAAAGACTTGCAGGGTTTCCAGTGTGGGCATGATGGCTTCTCTCCAACGCCTTGCATCCTACTCCGTAGACCATGCGCTGCCAGCCTCTGCCACGACAAAAGCGCAAGTTTATGCAAGTGCGCCCACGCTGGTCGCAGGACACTGAGTTCCTATTGAGGAGCCTTAGTCATGAACCTTTCGCTGTATTTATTGACCGTGCTGATCTGGGGCACCACCTGGATTGCCTTGAAATGGCAGTTGGGTGTGGTGGCCATTCCCGTGTCGATCGTTTATCGCTTCGGCCTCGCGGCACTGGTGCTGTTCGTCCTGTTGCTGCTCAGCCGGCGCCTGCAAGTGATGAACCGTCGCGGGCATTTGATCTGTCTGGCACAGGGCTTGTGCCTGTTCTGCGTCAATTTCATGTGTTTCCTGACGGCCAGTCAGTGGATTCCCAGCGGGCTGGTCGCCGTGGTGTTTTCCACGGCCACGTTGTGGAACGCGCTCAATGCACGGGTGTTCTTCGGCCAGAAAATCGCCCGCAACGTTTTGATGGGCGGTGCGCTGGGCTTGTCCGGGCTTGGCCTGTTGTTCTGGCCTGAGTTGGCCGGCCACACCGCCAGCCCGGAAACCTTGCTCGGCCTGGGCCTGGCACTGCTCGGAACTTTGTGTTTCTCGGCCGGTAACATGCTCTCGAGCCTGCAACAGAAGGCCGGTTTGAAGCCGTTGACCACTAACGCCTGGGGCATGGCGTATGGCGCCGCGATGTTGTCGGTGTGGTGTCTGGTCAGGGGCATTCCGTTCGACATGGAATGGAACGCGCGTTACATCGGCTCGCTGCTGTACCTTGTGATTCCGGGTTCGGTCATCGGCTTCACCGCCTACTTGACGCTGGTCGGGCGTATGGGCCCGGAGCGAGCGGCCTATTGCACCGTGCTGTTCCCGGTCGTGGCGCTGAATGTCTCGGCGTTTGCTGAAGGCTATCAATGGACCGCGCCGGCATTGGTGGGGCTAGTGTTGGTGATGCTTGGCAACGTACTGGTGTTCCGCAAACCCAAGGCGCCGATAGCGCAAGGCAATGGCAAACTCGCCTGAATACGTCGGGGCCGAGTGCGCTTAGCGCTCGGTCCGGAGTGCGACGAATATCAGCAGCGGAAGTATGAAGTCGACAATATGCCGGGCCCAGTCCTTGGCATTCCAGGTTTGTGATTCGTCCATGTTGAACCATTCAACGCCGATCACTTGCAGGCAAACGTAGTAGACAAATATGGCGATCAATAATCCGATGATTGAAAACTTTTTGGCCTCATGGAATTCCTCGGCCGGCGCATTCCTGTAATGGAAAAGATAATAGGCACCAATCAGGCAGAAGGCCGTATAGATCACTTCAAGTGTAATGATGAACCAATAGATCCGGTGGTGGAGCATGGGTGAGGTGATTGCCCGGTAGTTCAGGTTGATGTTTTCCCGGGTGGTGTCCATGCTCAGAATATGACTGACGTACTCATAGTTGGATGCGTAGTCGGTGAAGTTGCTGTACATCACCAGCAGGCCAAAAAAGCTTATATAAGTCATTAGTGCCAGCTTGCTGTATCTGATGATCTTGTCGGTAGTAATACTGTTCAAGGCTAGAGTGCTCCATCACTGTTTTCCGTGGGTCGGATAAGTGATGGTGAGTGTATAGCGCTTGAACTATTTTAGTGGGCTGACTGAATTGCAAGTTATGTAAGGAGCGGGCAGAGACTTTATAAGTCTCTGCCCGTTTTAGTTAGCCTTTCCACACTTGCGGGTTGACCAGGTCTTGCGGGCGCTCGCCCAGCAGTGCGCTACGCAGGTTAGCCAACGCACGGTTGGCCATGGCCTCGCGGGTTTCATGAGTGGCGGAGCCGATGTGCGGCAACGTCACCGCGTTTTTCAGCTGGAACAACGGCGACTCGGCCAATGGTTCTTTCTCGTAGACGTCCAGCCCGGCGCCGCGAATGCGGTTGTTTTGCAGCGCTTCGATCAGGGCGGGCTCATCCACGACCGGACCGCGCGCGATGTTGACCAGGATGGCGCTCGGCTTCATCAGGGCCAGTTCGCGGTGGCTGATCAAGTGCCGGGTTTTCTCGCTGAGCGGTACCACCAGGCAAACGAAATCGGCTTCGGCCAGCAGTTCGTCAAGGCTGCGAAATTGCGCGCCGAGTTCTTGTTCCAGCTGAGTCTTGCGGCTGTTGCCGCTGTAGAGGATCGGCATGTTGAAGCCCAGCCGCCCGCGACGGGCAATGGCCGCACCGATGTTGCCCATGCCGACGATGCCCAGGGTTTTGCCGTGTACATCGCAGCCAAACAGCGGTGCGCCGACGGTGGCTTGCCATTGTCCGGCCTTGGTCCAGGCATCGAGCTCGGCGACGCGGCGGGCGCTGCTCATGAGCAGGGCGAAGGCCAGGTCGGCGGTGCTTTCGGTGAGGACATCCGGCGTGTTGGTCAGCATGATCCCGCGTTCGTTGAAGTAGGCGACGTCGTAGTTGTCGTAGCCGACGGAGACGCTGGAGACGACTTCGAGTCTGGCGGCGTTTTCCAGTTGTGCGCGGCCAAGTTTGCGGCCGACACCGATCAGGCCGTGGGCGTGGGGCAGCGCTTCGTTGAACTGGGCGTTGATGTCGCCGTTTTTCGGGTTGGGAACGATGACGTCGAAGTCTTGCTGGAGGCGCTCGACCATTTCCGGGGTGACGCGGCTGAAGGCGAGGACGGTCTTTTTCATGGGAGGAGGGCTCGTCGGGGCTTGGTGAATGCCAAGCACGCTAACATTCTTCCCCGTTGTTGCGCGAGTCCGCGGATTGCCCGGGAGTTTCTGTGGGCGCTGGCCTGTCAGCGATGGCGGCCTTCGGGCCGACCATGTTGTGGTTGACCGGGTACATATCCATTCCTGCGGTTACGGCGGCTGTCGGTTTCGCCCTCACGGCGACTCACTTTTTTTTCAAACGCCAAAAAAAAGTAAGCAAAAAAAGGCTCGCCCCAAACGTCCGGCCCCTCGCTAAGGCTCGGCGTACCTTCGCTCCGGTATCCATCCGGGGACACTGCCCTCCGGTCTGCTTCGCGACGACCTACATGCAGCGTGTTCGACTGCGTCGAACGGCGCTGCGCGCCACTCCCCGGATGAACACCTCCACTCAGCCTCCCGACGGGGCGGGTGGATCAAGATCAAGAGCTGCAGGCGAGCTAACGCTCGGCCTGATGAGTGGTGAGAATCAAAAGCTGTACGCTGAATTCTTGTAGGAGCGAGGCTTGCCCGCGAAGGCGGCCTGACAGCCGACCAATCTCTTTTGCAGGTACACACCAATCCATTGTGGGAGCGAGCCTGCTCGCGAAGGCTGTTTAACATTCGACATTGAAGTCGTCTGACTCACCGCTTTCGCGAGCAGGCTCGCTCCCACAGGGAAACAGTTCACACCGGAGGATCAGCTATGTGGCGCAGGGTTGGGTACGGCGACGTTATCGAGCATCCGGTTCGCCGCCAGTTCCGCCAGCATGACGATCTGTTGAATGGCCATCGCCTTGTGCCGGTGCGGGCCTTCCAGATAGTCCGCGAAGTCGCTCGCCATCACGCTGGCCTGGGCCAATGACTCGCAGGTGTGGGCCAGCAGGTCTTCGTCTTTGATGTCCGGTGCGATCACAAACATGGTGCTGGGTTTGCGGATGGCTGGGGATTTGAGGGCGGCGGGGTTGAGGTAGTGATCCAACGCGCGTTCGGCGGCGTCGTTGAGTTTTTTGGAATCGAGGGATTCGTAAGGGGAAACGTCGTCGGTTTTCGGAGGGTTCGGTGTTTCTTTGATCATAAAAAGTTACTCGAAATGGGATTAATCGAGCTGCCATTTTCGTTTCCAAGCGAAGGGGTGGCAGCCATGCGCGGTTTGGAAAACCGATATCCCATCAAAACCGGCAGACCCGAAGGTCTCCCGCGCACAGCCGCCATAACAAGGAATTGCGGGCAGAAAAAAGCGCCGCAGTATGCCATGTGCTGTGATGGGAATCAGGTTTCCAAGCCTGGCCGCTGATTTTGCAGCGACCCACAAAGCCTACCCATTTCCCGTCTGACCCAACAACCGACAGAACCCGTCGGAAACATTCCCCAAAATCACCGCGTCTGTAGGACCGTGAAATCAGTTCGCCACCAGAGCCCCACCCAGACTCCCACTCAATTCATACGCCACCAATTCCGCCTGATGCGCCGCCAATATCTCCGGCAACGATCCGCGCAAGTACTCGACCCAGGTCTTGATCTTCGCGTCCAGGTACTGGCGCGACGGGTAGATCGCATACAGGTTCAGTTCTTGCGAGCGGTAGTTCGGCATCACCCGCACCAGTGTGCCGTTGCGCAGGCCTTCAATCGCCGCGTACACCGGCAACACGCCGACGCCCATGCCGCTGATGATTGCGGTTTTCATCGCGTCAGCCGAGTTCACCAGGAACGGCGAGCTGTTGATGGTGACCATTTCCTGGCCTTCCGGGCCGTCGAAAGTCCATTTCTCCAGCGGGATCACCGGGCTCACCAGGCGCAGGCACGCGTGGTTAAGCAAGTCGCTGGGCTTGTGCGCGCAGCCGTTGGCTTTCACATACGCCGGCGAGGCGCAGACGATGCTGTAGGTGATGCCCAGGCGCTGGGAGACGAACCCTGAGTCCGGCAGTTCGCTGGCGAGCACGATGGACACGTCGTAGCCCTCGTCGAGCAGGTCCGGCACGCGGTTGGCCATGGTCAGGTCGAAGGTCACGTCGGGGTGGGTCTTGCGATAACGGGCGATGGCGTCGATCACGAAGTGCTGACCGATGCCGGTCATGGTGTGCACTTTGAGCTGCCCGGCCGGGCGCGCGTGGGCGTCGCTGGCCTCGGCTTCAGCCTCTTCGACGTAGGCCAGGATCTGCTCGCAACGCAATAGATAGCGTTTGCCGGCCTCGGTCAGGGCGATGCGACGGGTGGTGCGGTTGAGCAGGCGGGTTTGCAGGTGGGCTTCCAGGTTGGAGACCGCGCGCGAGACGTTGGCCGTGGTGGTGTCCAGTTGCACGGCGGCGGCGGTGAAGCTGCCGGCCTCGGCCACGTAACTGAAGGCGCGCATGTTTTGCAAAGTGTCCATGGGGTGCTCTCGGGTGCGATGGCAAATTGTGACACAAGGTTTCAGAGTCTGAGACCCCGACCAAGGGATTATCGCGTTAACGGTAACAAAGATTCACAGGATTCCCAGCTTATCGCCGTACAGGCTGCCCCCTAGAATTGCGCCGGTCATTGTAGGAGCGAGGCTCGCCCGCGAAGGCGGCGTGACAGTCACCAACGATGTCGACTGATTCGCCGCTTTCGCGGGCAAGCCTCGCTCCTACAGGACCTCGTACGCCCCTTCTCTCAGGAAATCGCAGCAGTGCCGCGTCGCATCAACAGAGCGCTTCAGACGCTCAGTGTTCTGGCTTTATCCCTGACCCTCGGCGGCTGCATCGGCACCGGAGGAATTGCCCCGCAGGGCAAGGCACTGGAGGCCAATTCACTGGCCACCGACGACGCCATCCAGAGCGCCGCGCAGGACGCTCACTGGCCCACCGCGCAATGGTGGCAGGCCTATGGCGACCCGCAATTGAACCGCTGGATCGACCTCGCCGTACAAGGCAGCCCGACCATGGCCATGGCCGCCGCGCGGGTGCGACAGGCCAGGTCCATGGCCGGCATCGCCGAGTCTGCCGAGTCGTTGCAGATTAATGGCGAATCCACCCTCAAGCGCCACAACTGGCCGACCGATCAGTTTTACGGGCCGGGCGAGTTGGCCAACACGACCACCTGGGACAACAACGCTGCACTGGGTTTCAGCTACGCCCTCGACCTTTGGGGCCGCGAAAGCAACGCCACCGAGCGCGCCGTGGACATGGCGCACATGACGGCCGCCGAAGCGCGTCTGGCCCAGCTCGAATTGCAGAACAATATCGTGCGCGCCTACATCGAACTGTCGCTGCATTACGCGCAGCGGGACATTGTCGAGGCGACCCTGAAACAGCAGCAGCAAATTCTCGATCTGGCACAAAAACGCCTGAACGGCGGCATCGGCACCCATTTCGATGTCAGTCAGGCTGAAACGCCGCTGCCGGAAACCCATCGCCAGATCGACGCGCTGGACGAGGAAATCGCCCTGAGCCGTAACCAACTGGCCGCTCTGGCGGGGAAAGGTCCAGGCGAGGGCGCGCAGTTGGAACGGCCCACGCTGTCGTTGGCCGCGCCACTGAAACTGCCGTCGTCATTGCCCGCGCAATTACTTGGGCAACGCCCGGACGTGGTCGCCAGCCGCTGGCAAGTGGCGGCCCAGGCGCGGGGCATCGATGTCGCCCACGCCGGTTTCTACCCCAACGTCGATCTGGTCGGCAGCCTCGGCTACATGGCCACTGGCGGTGGGGCGATGGAGTTTTTGACCGGCAAGAAACTCAACTACAGCGTCGGCCCGGCGATCTCGTTGCCGATCTTCGACGGCGGGCGCTTGCGTTCGGAGCTGGGCGAAGCCTCGGCCGGGTATGACATCGCCGTGGCCAAGTACAACCAGACGCTGGTCAACGCGCTGAAAAACATCTCCGACCAGTTGATCCGCCGCGAGTCCATGGACAAGCAGCAAACCTTCGCCGCCGAGTCGGTGGCCGCTGCGCAGAAGACTTATGACATCGCGATGGTCGCCTGGCAGCGCGGGCTCACCGACTACCTCAACGTGCTCAATGCCCAAACCTTGTTGTTCAAGCAGCAGCAGGTCCAGCAGCAGGTTCAGGCCGCACGCCTGAGTGCCCACGCCGAATTGGTGACAGCGCTGGGTGGCGGGCTGGGTGCAGGAAATGATGTGCCGAAGGACAGCCAGACCCAGGCACCGAAAACCCCGGCCCTTTTAAAGAGCCTCTCGAATTGAACACGATGTTCCAGGTACATCCGCATTTGTGGCGAGGGAGCTTGCTCCCGCTTGAGTGCGCAGCACTCACAACATGTGAGGTGGCTGCCCGAATATTGGGGCCGCTACGCAGCCCGGCGCGAGCAAGCTCGCTCGCCACAGAATCTCTTTTGCCTCACGTGCTTCCAGGATACTCATGACTCCCTCGCCCGCACCTCTGCGCTGGCTGTATTCCCTTGAATGGCGCCGGGGTTTCTTCGACTGGGCACGCAGCGACGGCGTGACCTGGGTCTACATTTTCAAAGTGCTGTTCGCCGCGTTCCTCACCCTGTGGCTGGCGATGCGCCTGGAGTTGCCGCAACCGCGCACGGCGATGATCACCGTGTTCATCGTCATGCAACCGCAAAGCGGCCAAGTGTTCGCCAAGAGTTTTTACCGCTTTCTCGGCACGCTGGCCGGGTCAGCGGTGATGGTCGCGTTGATTGCCTTGTTCGCCCAGAACACCGAACTGTTCCTCGGCTCGCTGGCGATCTGGGTCGGCCTCTGCTCGGCCGGTGCGGCGCGTTATCGCAACTTTCGTGCCTACGGTTTCGTGCTCGCCGGGTACACCGCCGCGATGGTCGGTTTGCCCGCGTTGGCCCACCCGGACGGCGCGTTCATGGCGGCGGTCTGGCGGGTGTTGGAGATCTCGCTGGGGATTCTTTGCGCCACCGTGGTCAGCGCCGCGATCCTGCCGCAAACCGCCAGCGCGGCGATGCGCAACGCCTTGTATCAGCGCTTTGGTGTGTTCGCCTTGTTCGTCACCGATGGCTTGCGCGGTCGCAGCAAACCCGAGGCTTTCGAAGCCAGTAACGTGCGCTTTATTGCCGAGGCTGTCGGCCTGGAAGGGCTGCGCAGCGTCACCGTGTTCGAAGACCCACACATGCGTCGACGCAACGGACGACTGAGTCGCTTGAACAGCGAATTCATGGGCATCACTACGCGCTTCAACGCTTTGCACCAATTGCTCGAACGCTTGCGCAGCAGCGGCGCTGACCACGTGGTGGCGGCGATCAAACCGGGGTTGCAGGACCTGGCGGAATTGCTCGATGGCTTCAGCGGTCGCGCCTTGACCAGCCCCGACGCCGCACGCCTGGCTAGCGCCTTGGCGACTTACAAGGAAAACCTGCCGGCGCGGGTTCGCAGCCTGCGGGCGACCTTTCAGGAAAGTGGTCCGAGCGACGCCGAGCAGCTCGATTTTCATACCGCCTACGAACTGCTCTATCGCTTCGTCGACGAGTTGCACAGTTATGCACAGACCCACGCTTCACTGGCCGATCACAGCCATGCGCGCGAGCAATGGGACGAGCCGTTCACCCCGCAAACCAACTGGATGGCCTCGGCGGCGTCGGGAATACGGGCGGCGTTCATTCTGGTGGTGCTGGGCAGTTATTGGGTGGCAACGGCGTGGCCGAGCGGGGCGACCATGACGCTGATCGCTGCGGCTACCGTCGGTCTGTCTGCGGCGACACCGAACCCGAAACGCATGGCCTTTCAGATGGCCTGCGGCACATTCCTCGGGGCACTGATCGGCTTCGTCGAGATGTTTTTCATCTTCCCGTGGATCGACGGTTTTCCCTTGCTGTGCGTGATGCTCGCGCCGGTGATCGTGCTTGGTTCGTTCCTCACGTCGCGGCCGCAATATGCCGGTGTCGGCCTCGGGTTGCTGATCTTCTTCAGCACCGGTTCGGTGCCGGACAACCTCACCGTCTACAACCCTTACGCGTTCATCAACGACTACATCGCCATGGTGCTCGGCATGTTGGTGTGCGCGGCGGCCGGGGCGATCATTCTGCCGCCGAACAGCCGCTGGTTGTGGCGCCGGCTCGAGCAGGATTTGCGTGGGCAAGTGGTGTATGCGATCAGCGGCAAGCTCAAGGGCCTGGCTTCGAGTTTCGAAAGCCGCACCCGGGACTTGCTGCATCAGGCTTACGGCCTCGCGGTGGGTCAGCCGCAGGTGCAACGGGATTTGCTGCGCTGGATGTTCGTGGTGCTGGAAGTCGGCCACGCGATCATCGAGTTGCGCAAGGAACAGGCGATTCTGCCGGTGCATCCGGCCTACGCCGAATCCCAGCCGTGGCGCCAGGCGATCCGCGTGATGGGGCGCTCGCTGGTGCGGCTATTTCTGCAACCGAGCCCGAGCAATCTGGAACGCGGCCTGATCGCGGTCGACCATGCCATCAGCCGCGTGCAAGCCACCGACGAACCGTTCGCGCCGCACTTCGACACCTCCGCGTTGCGGCGGGTGAAGAGCTATTTGCACTTCATCCGCACCTCTCTGCTGGACCCGCAATCACCGCTCGCCGCCTACGCCGGGACCCGGCCCCAAGGACTTGAACATGCCTCGTGAAATCGCCTTCCACGGCGTGTACATGCCCACCATGACGCTGATGTTTTTCATCGCCGCGGCGCTGGCCTGGGCGCTGGACCGGTTCCTGTCCGGGTTCGATCTGTACCGTTTCTTCTGGCACCCGGCGCTGCTGCGCCTGAGCCTGTTTACCTGTCTGTTCGGCGCTCTGGCGCTGACGGTCTACCGTTGACTTTCTATTTCTGAAGAAGGCCCTGATGAAAAAGCTTTTCAGCCTGCTCGCCACGTTGCTGGTACTGGCCCTCGCGATATGGATCGGCCGGACCCTTTGGGTGCATTACATGGACACGCCGTGGACCCGCGACGGCCGGGTGCGCGCCGACATTATCAACGTCGCCGCCGACGTCACCGGGGAAGTGGTGGACGTGCCGGTGCGCGACAACCAGCAAGTGAAGAAGGGCGATCTGCTGATGCGCATCGACCCCGAGCACTACCGCATCGCGGTCAAACAGGCGCAGGCCCTGGTGGCCTCGCGCAAGTCGACGTGGGAGATGCGCAAGGTCAACGCCCATCGCCGCGCCGACATGGACGCCTTGGTGATCTCGAAGGAAAACCGTGACGACGCCAGCAACATCGCCGACTCGGCCCTGGCCGATTACCAGCATGCCCAGGCACAACTGGAAGCGGCTGAACTGAACCTCAAACGCACCGAGGTCCGTGCTGCGGTGGACGGCTATGTCACCAACCTCAACGTGCATCGCGGTGACTACGCGCGCATCGGCGAAGCGAAAATGGCTGTGGTCGATATGAACTCATTCTGGGTGTATGGCTTCTTCGAAGAAACCAAACTGCCGCATGTGCGGGTGGGCGACAAGGCCGACATGCAGTTGATGAGCGGCGAGGTGTTGAAGGGGCATGTGGAAAGCATCTCCCGTGGCATCTACGACCGGGACAACCCGGAGAGCCGCGAGCTGATTGCGGATGTGAACCCGACATTCAACTGGGTGCGCCTGGCGCAGCGAGTGCCGGTGCGGATTCACATTGATGAAGTGCCGGAAGGTGTTCTTTTGGCGGCGGGGATTACATGCACGGTCGTGGTTAACTGACTCGGTCCGTCAGGCATAAGACAAAGGCTCAGCCCTTGCAAAACGTCTCATGCAAATGTCGCCAAACCACCTTGCCACCGGCCTGTTTCTCAAACACTACTGTCGAGCGGCGATCCGAGTGCAGGCCCGTTGCATCGGTCTGCTGCTCGCGATAACCCACCACCGCGCCACCGTCGTACAGTGCAATACCCCGCAACTCGCTGAGCTCGATCCTGAAGCCAAGCTTCTTCCCACCGGCCAGCAAGAACAACTCGCTCAACGCTTCGAAGTCCAGCACCCGGCCGAGGGGCGAGATCATGGAAAACTGTGGTGAAAACCGGCTCAGCAGTTGTTCAAGTGCCGAGTCGTCTCGTTCTTCGGCCAGCCATTGTTCGATGGCGACGTGGGCCTGGATGACTTCGTCGAAGTAGTCGGTGTAGTCGGTCATGGTTGTTTCCTGAGTTTTTGCAGCGTCTGGTCTGACGTCTTCGCGGGCAAGCCTGGGCAAATATTGCGAACGACGCGAGCCTGTAGGCGCGAGGCTTGCCCGCGAAGAACGATAACGCGGTCCTACAGTTGCCCCCTAAGCCCGAACCGCTTCATCAACCCCGCCTCCAGCAACCCTTTAGGCAGCAACCCCGCCAACAACGGCAACGCCCGGCTGCCGTTGCCCAGACGAATCAGGCGCGGAGGTTTGCTCTGCTGCACAGCCTTGAGCAAACCACCGGCAAACTCCTTGGCCGGGGTCGGTTTATCCTGAGAGGCCTTGGCCCGCGCACGAATACCTTCGCGCAAGGGAAACCACGGCGATTGCTCGGTGATCAACTGCTCCGCCTCATGCCCGGCATTCTTGGCGAAGCTGGACTCGATCGCGCCAGGCTGTACTTCCATCACGCGCACACCGAACGGCGCCAGCTCCATGCGCAATGCATCGCTCAAGGCATGGACAGCGGCTTTCGAGGCGCAATACGCGCCGGCAAACGGTGTGACCAACACCCCGGAAACGCTGCCGATGTTTACCACGATCCCTTTGGCCCGACGCAACACCGGGAACAGCGCGCGGGTCACGCCAACAATCGCGAACACATTGGTTTCGAATTGGCGCTGCATCGCCGGCACACCGCCGTCGAGCAGCGGCCCCATGGCGCCATAGCCGGCGTTGTTGATCAGCACATCGAGGCCGCCATGTTGCTGGTTGATCCGCTCGCTCAACTGTTCCAGCGCCGCGCCGTCGTTGACGTCCAGCTGTATGGCCGTGAATCCGGCGGCGGCCAACGCGGCCACATCTTCAGCCTTGCGGGCGCTGGCCCAGACTTCGTATCCGGCCCCTTTGAACACATCGGCGAGGGCGCGGCCGATGCCGCTGGAGCAACCGGTAATCAACGCAACGGGCATGGCGCGGTCCTTGTGCAAAAAGAAGTAGGGGGATCAGTCGGAGAAACTACCCTGCAAACGCT
Organism: Pseudomonas sp. GW823-FHT02C02; assembly: GCF_058797635.1. NCBI lineage: Bacteria > Pseudomonadati > Pseudomonadota > Gammaproteobacteria > Pseudomonadales > Pseudomonadaceae > Pseudomonas > Pseudomonas sp. GW823-FHT02C02. The sequence continues at coordinate 164,274 of NZ_JBXAJV010000005.1, forward strand.
CGGCGCGAAACTCCAGGGTTTGCGGGCGATAGCCAGGGCGCAGCGGCGGCAGGGGCAAGCAGTCTTCCCAGGTGGCGCCGGCTTGCAGTTCGCCGGGGCCGCGATAGCGCGGGGCGGTGTATTGATTGTCGGCCAGATTGACCGTATCGCCCGGCGCATACGCGGCGACACGCCAGCGCAACTCGGTCAGCGGCACGTCGTTGCCGTTGTTCATGGTCAGTTTCAACGGCCGGTCTGCCGGGCAGTGTTCCGGCGCGTAGGTGATGCGCAACTCCAGGCGCGCCAGTTGCTTGACCTCGCGGTTGTCCATCCAGATCACCCACGTGGCCACCAGACCCAGGCCGATGGCGGCCGCCACCGAGACGGGCAAGGCCTTGGCCGGGTAGCGCAGCAACAGGATCAGCCAGGTAATAACCAGCAAGACGCCGATGAACATGTTTGAACGCTCCTTGAACTCATGGCCACCATCCTACCGAAGGGCTGAGGGAATGGACATTGCGCGTTCCAATGGGATGCGGAGCATCCCGGGCTGAACTCCCACGCAGAGCGTGGGAACGAACAAAAAAGCCCCCGACCAACCCGCTGCGGATAGGGAAAACGCAGCGGACTGGACGGGGGCTTTTGTTTTACTGAACGCTTACTGCGCGATGGTTTTCACCGACACGCCGCGTTCGATCGGGGTGGAGCGACCGTAAATATCTTCGAACCGCTCGATATCGTCTTCACCCAGGTAGCTGCCCGATTGCACTTCGATGATCTCGAGTGGAATCTTGCCCGGGTTGCGCAGGCGGTGAACCGAGGCGATCGGGATGTAGGTCGACTGGTTCTCGCAGAGCAGGAACACGTTTTCGTCGCAGGTCACTTCGGCCGTGCCGCTGACCACGATCCAGTGTTCGGCGCGGTGATGGTGCATTTGCAGGGACAGGCACGCGCCCGGCTTGACCGAGATGTGCTTGACCTGGAAACGGCCGCCCATGTCCACCGAGTCATAGGAGCCCCACGGACGATAGACTTCGCAGTGGTTCTGGGTCTCGCTGCGGCCCTGCTCGTTGAGGGTGTTGACCATCTGTTTCACGCCTTGGACCTTGTCCTTGTGGGCGATCATCATGGCGTCCTTGGTTTCGACGACCACGATGTTTTCCAGGCCGATCACCGACACCAGTTTGCCGTTGCCGTGGATCATGCAGTTCTTGCTGTCCTGAATGACCACGTCGCCTTTGGTGACGTTACCGTTGGCGTCTTTTTCGTTCACTTCCCACAGCGACGACCAGCAACCGACATCGCTCCAGCCGGCGGTCAGCGGTACGACGCAGGCGCGCTGGGTTTTTTCCATGACCGAGTAATCGATGGAATTGTCCGGGCAGCAGGCGAAAGTCGCTTCGTCGATGGTGACGGTGTCGGCATCCTGTTCGCTGCGTTCAAGCGTCAGCAGGCAGGTGTCGTAGATGTCTGGATCGTGTTTTTTCAGCTCTTCCAGGAAGCGGCTGGCACGGAACAGGAACATGCCGCTGTTCCAGAAGTAACCGCCGGACTGGACGAACTCGGTGGCGCGCTTGACGTCCGGTTTTTCGACGAAGTGCGAGACGCGGCTGACGCCTTCGGGCAGCAGGGAGTCAGCGGTCGATTTGATATAGCCGTAGCCGGTTTCCGGTTTGGTGGCCGGAACGCCGAACAGCACCATTTCGCCGTTTTCGGCAGCGACGGTGGCCAGGGCCAGCGCACGTTGCAAGGCTTTCTGGTCGTCCAGCACGTGGTCGGCCGGCAGCACCAGCATCAACTCGTCGCGACCTTCATTGACCAGCATCATCGCGGTCAGGGCCACGGCCGGCGCCGTGTTGCGGCCGAACGGTTCCATCAGGATGCGCTGGGTTTCCAGTTTACGGTTGCTCAGCTGCTCGTTGACGATGAAGCGGTGGTCTTTGTTGCAGACCACGATCGGGGTGTCCATGCCTTCAAACACCAGGCGTTCCAGGGTTTGCTGGAACAGCGTGTGTTCGCCGGTCAGGGCGAGGAACTGTTTAGGGAATTGCTTACGCGAAAGCGGCCAAAGACGTGAGCCGCTACCACCTGACAAGATCACCGGAATCATGTTGTTACTCCTTGAAAATCGTATGGGTCAGAGCTACTGCGTCTGTCGTTTCACTCTTGTTCTTATTCCGTGTCCCGACTGGCACTGCGGTTCAATGTGGGAGCGAGCCTGCTCGCGAAGGCGGCGTATCAGTCGACATCAATGTTGAATGTCAGACCGCTATCGCGAGCAGGCTCGATCCCACAAGGGAACAGCGTCAGTCAGGCAAAATGTTTAGCGCGTCGAAACCGGGCGTTTTACCCAGACTGGCGACAGGCTGCTGCCTTTACCGGTGACGTACAGCACGGCGGCTTCACCGCGTTCCAGGGCAACCGGTTTCACGTCGCCGACTTTGGTCGCGCCGTCGTACAGGGCCAGGCTGACTTTGACCGGGTTGATTTCACGTTCGCCACGGCCCTTGGCCGCTACGGAAGGCACCACTTCGGTCTTGCCGTCAGCGGTTTTCAGGGTCAGGGCCTTGTCGCTGAGGTTCTGCACGCGAACCAGGGATTTCTGCTTGTTCTTGAACGGCGGCTCTTCGATCAGTTGCGGCGCGCCGCTGGCGTTGTTGACCAGGGTGTAATAGTGATCACCGGCCAGTTTCACCGGCAGGGTCTGGCTGCCGACCTTGGCGCTGTAGTCGCCGCCCGGCATGAAGCTGAAGTCGGTGCTGGACAGCGGCGCGACTTCGGCCAGGTTGGTGCTGCCGACGGTGGCGCTGACTTCAGCGTTACCGGCGTTGTAGACACGGACGAAGCTCGAACCTTTCGGTGCAGTCGGGCCGTAGAGTGCAGCGTCACCAGCAAAGGCGGACATCGACAACACGCTCATGCCAGCAACAAGTGCGAAGGTCTTGGCGAGACGGCGAGGAGTAGTAGTGAAAGTCATGGTAGTACCTCTCTCTTTCAGTTTTGCGCCCGGTCGGGCGTCTCGGATTTAGTGTTTGCGGCTACGTTTTGTTGGCGGGCGCCGGCTTCTTTGAGCTCTGCGACCCACTGCGGGTCGGCGTCGCCTATTTCGTTGTTCACAGGCAGATAACGTTCAGGGAACTCCCAGATCAGCACCTGTGGCGGGCTGTTCTTGAAAGCATCACTTTTCAGGTAGCTGAGCATCGGCAGAATCGGGCCGTGGCCGTCTTCGGCGTAATTGACCACGTCGCTGTTCAGCGCTTGTTTCAGCGCCCCGACGAAGTTCCAGTTAGGGTTGGCGCTGTAGCTGGTGCCGATCAGGGCCACCGGCACTTCGGTGTTGGCGAACAGCGCGTCATCACCGGCAGGCTGGTCTTGCGCGACCACGGTGTTGCGCTTTTGCAACGGCTCGGTCTTCGGCATCAGGTTTTCGAACAGCGGGTCCAGCGGCAGGAACAACCGCAGGTCGCCCTTGTGCGTGACCTTCTCCGCAGGTTCGGTGACGAAGCGTTGCGGCTCGCCGCTGAGCGGGGTTTTCTCGGCAATGGTTTTGGCCAGGGTCTCGGCGGCGATTTGCGCGCCTTCCGGGGTCCAGTGGGTGTCGGTGCGCAGGAACACTTGCTGACCGTCGAGCTTGGCTTTGAGCATCGGGCCGAACAGGTCAGGCGCGATGATCTTGTTGGCTGCCACGCGAGCGTGGAAGTCTTCATAGAGGTTGGCGTGAATGCTCGAAGGTTTCACTGCGCCCAGGTGTTCCGGGTACAGGCGAGTTTTGGCCGGCACAATCGCCATCACCAGTTTCACGCCTTTGGCCTTGAGTTCCTGGCGTACGCCTTCTACGAGCGCGTAGTTGCCTTGCAGGTTCAACTCTTCGTTGACGATCGGGTTGAATTCTTCATCGCTGTACAGCCATTGATCGCGGCCGAGCACAACGCCCGGACGACCTTCGTTGAACAGTTTGAAATCCAGCGCGGCCCAAAGGTTGGTGCCCAGGCGCTTGATCGGGAACTCCTCGTCGTAGTGCGTTTCCACAGCCTTGGCCCAGCGGCCATTGAGCACCGTCGCATCGGCGTTGGTGCTGAAGCCGAAGAAGCTGCGCGTCGACCACAGGCCCAGCACCAGCAGGGTCACCATGAACAGGGCGATGTAGAAGATACGTAATGAGCGGGTCATGGTCAGATCCCTCAGAACTGGAAGTAAAGGAACGGCGAGAAGCTTTGCGCCGAGAGTTTGAAAATCGAGGCGATGAACAGCACCAGTACCAGCGTGCGCATCACGTAGCGGGACCAGTCCGCGGTCCAGTAGGCCGGTTGCACGGTGGCTTCAACGCCAACGGTGTAGCCAGGCTCGTGGATGCTGGTCGGGTTGTCGCCCGGTACGGCTTTGATCATTCCAGGCGTGGCAGCGGCCGGGCCGTCGGCCTCGACGTTGACCACAGGCTTGGTCTTCTCAGGCGGCAGGTTGCTGTAGAAATCGCGGATGCCGAAGAACGCCAGGGTCATGTAAGCCACCACCAGGGTCGCCACTTGCAGGCCGGTGAGGCTGGCCGCGTTGAGTTCCGACAACGACCATTCGCCGAAGCTGAACATCGCGCCGTACATGCGACCGGCGACGTGCAGGTTTTCCGAACGGAAGATCACCCAGCCCATGACCACGAGCAGGAAAGTCAGGGCCCAGCGGATCGGGTTGATGCTGCGTGGCGAGGTGTTCAGGCCCAGGGCCTTTTCGATCGCCAGCCACATGCCGTGCCACGCACCCCAGATGATGTAGGTGATGTTCGCGCCGTGCCACAGACCACCGAGCAGCATGGTCAGGAACAGGTTGCGATAGGTCATCAGCGTGCCTTTACGGTTACCGCCGAGGGTGATGTACAGATAGTCACGCAACCAGGTCGACAGGCTGATGTGCCAGCGACGCCAGAACTCGGTGATCGACTGGCTGATGTACGGCTGCTTGAAGTTTTCCATGAAGCGGAAACCCATCATCAAGCCCAGGCCGATGGCCATGTCGCTGTAGCCGGAGAAGTCGAAATACAACTGCGCGGTGTAGGCGAGGGCGCCCAGCCAGGCGTCGCCCGTGGTCGGGTTCTGCAAGGCAAAGCAATGGTCGGCCACCACCGCGAGGGTGTCGGCGATAAAGACCTTCTTGATGAAACCCTGCATGAACCGCGTGGCACCTTCGGAGAACTTGTCGAGGGTGTGGGTGCGATTGTTGAACTGGTCGGCGAGGTCGCGAAAACGCAACACCGGGCCGGCGATCAAGTGCGGGAAGATCGCCACGAATGCGGCAAAGTCGATCAGGTTGCGGGTCGCCGGGGTGTCTCCCCGATAGACGTCGATGATGTAGCTGATGGACTCGAAGATGTAGAACGAGATCCCGATCGGCAACAGCACGTGGGTCAGGATGAACGGCGACAGACCGACCGACGTCATCATCGCGTTGATGCTGTCGACGCCGAAGTTGGCGTACTTGAAGTAGCCGAGAATGCACAGGTCGACGGCCACGCCCAGCAGCAACCAGCGTTGTGCCGGTTTGGTCCGAACGCCTGCGGCACCGACTTTGAGGCCGATCCAGTAGTTCCACAACGTGACGGCTGCGAACAGCGCAAGGAAGTCCACACGCCACCAGGCATAGAACACGTAGCTGGCGAGCAGCAGCAGCAGGTTGCGATAGCGTATTCCGCTCAAGTAGTACATGCCGAGAAAGATCGGCAGGAACAAAAACAGGAACACGTTGGATGAAAATACCATCCCGGTCTCTCCATGTTTAACCAACAGTCAAGGGCCAACGGCCCCCCCAAACCCCCCATCAAAATCCAGAGGGCATTACTCAAATCTCAAACCTGACACTGACCCTCTGTAGGAGTGAGCCTGCTCGCGATGAGGGCGTGTCAGTCGACATGAATGTTGAATGTCAGGCCGCAATCGCGAGCAGGCTCACTCCTACAAGGTTTTGTGCTTTGGCTACGAACCTTTTTTGCCTTTCTCGTTGGCCGGGTCGTAGACCTTTGTCAGGTCACCCCCGAGGCGGAAGGTCTTGAACGGCTGCATCTCGTGTTTTTTCTCGAGTACATCCGGCGAGCAGGTGTAGAGCGTGCAGAACGGTTCGAGCCAGGCGAATTTCGAGTCGACCTTGAGGTCGGTCATGTCCTGTTCCTTGCCGTTCTTTTTCTCGAACTCGTCCGGGTCTTTAACCCCCGACAACACCCGGTCACCCAGGCGTTTCAGCGCGCCGTTGTTTTCCTGACGCAAGTCCACACCGTTGACCTGAGCGAAACTGGCGATCATCGCCAGCGGCGGCAAAGCGTAGTTGTGATAGGCGAGGGCACGTTGCTGGCGCTTGAGTTCGTTGGGCAGGAAACCCTGGGCGTCAATCTGATTGGCGCCGACTTTGTATTCCTTCACTGCCCAGTCGAACAGGTCGCGACGGTTGGTGGCGATGGACGTTGCCATCACCGACCAGGCGGACCAGTACGAGTGGTTGTTGGTTTTTTCCAGCGGCAGGTTGTCCCAATCGCTGACCACCTGATCCGCCATTTTGCTGAACCAGGCTTCGATCAACTGCGACTCTTGCTGATGGTTGGCCAGCGGTTGCGAATCGGAGAACTTCAGGCGAATGTAAGCCGACGCCATGCTGCCCAATGCCCATTTGCGCATGGACTTGCCGGTGTGGTTGAAGTCCTTGGACATCAACGCATCGGACTTGGCCCAGGCGGTCAACCAATTCAGGGTGCATTCCAGTTGTTCCGGACGACCGTCACGCATGTACTGCATCACGCGCTTGCTGGTGCCGCGCTCCATCTTGGTGATGTCGGCGGTGGTGTCGCGGAAGGCTTTTTCCGAGGCCTCGTTCAGGGTCGAACGGGCCTTGTCGGAGCCTTCATACTTGCTGCGAAATTGCAGTGAGCCGGTGTACGGCGTCGGCATCGCATCACAGCCTTCGCTCTTGTCGCCGGTTTTGACTTTTTCAATCGGCGCGAAGTAACCCTGTGGCGGGCGCAGTGGCGCGGCGGCCTGGGTGGCGCCGGCGAACATCGCCAACGTCAGCAGGGAGGGCGCGAGTAACTTTTTCAAAGTTCGGGTTTGCATGCATGTCATAAGAGGTTGCCTCATTGCCCGGCTTGAGCGGTACGCTGCCCAGCGCCAGGGAATACATTGCGTTTGCAGATTTTCGCTTCGACTTTCTGTGGCGTGGCACCTGCTTCAGGGCCCTGGATTTCGACGGCCAGCAGATTCTGCGTGGCCCAGTCTTCGTCCGTGCGCAACTCAAAGGCAAAGCGCCCGTCGGTGTCGGAAGTTTCCGGTTTTTCGATTTTGATGTCCTCGTGGCGACCGTTCATGTACCAGAGGGTGGCTTGCAAAGTTTTCACCGATGGATCGGCGAAGCGGATGTCGACCTGGTGACTGCCGTTTTGCAGGTTCAGGTTCTTGCTGTTGACCATTAATTCGTTCTTGCCCGGTTTCAACGTGGTGCTGCCGGTCATCTGTGCATCCTTTCCTTCGCAACCGTTGTCCAGCAGCGCCATCATCTGGCGGTAGATGGTTTCCTGGTCGAGGCGATAGAGCGGCGAGAATTCCCAGATCAGAATCTTCGGCGGCTTGGTCTGGAACTCTTCGCTGCCCAGGTACTGCAGCATCGAACCTTCCAGGCCACCGCCGGGGAACGCCACGTTGAGGATGTCGGCGCCGATGGCCTCTTCGAGGAAACCGGCGAAGTTGTAGTTCTTGCCACTGTGGCTGGTGCCGACCAGGGTGATCTCGGGATTGCCGGAGTCACTGAACAGGTCGCCGTCGGCCGCTTCGCCCTTGGGCTCGGTGGTGAACTGATCCATGTACTGGATCGCGTAGCTGGTGCCACAGAGTTGACCGGCCATGTTGTGTAATGTTCCGGTCTTGCCCATGCGACCCGACTTATGGCTCTCGAATTCGCGCTTGGGAATGTCAGCGAACTCAGGCAGTTGCTTGATTTTCTCGGCGACAATTTTCGCCGTGCGCTGGGCGCCATACGGCGTCCAGTGTTGGTCGCCGCGGAAGTAGAAGTCGTGGGCCGGCAAGGTGTCGGGCAGCGATTCGTTGGTCAGCGGCGACAGGTCCGGAACCACGTAGCCCATGGCGGCGAAACGGCCGAGCATGGTCTTGTAGTTCTTCAGCGCCTTGTCGAAATCGTATTTGGCTTTTTCTTCCGGATTCAGTTTGTTGCGGTTCACCAGACCACGGGTGGGCTGGTAAACGATGACCAGTTCCACGCCTTTGCTCTTGAACGCATCGTGCAGCTCTTTCATGCGTTTGTAGCCGGCGGGGGTAGTGTCGAATTCGGTGCGCAAGTCTTCCTGGGTCCGGAACAGCCAGTCGCCCTGAGCCTGCACCAGCGTGGTGAAGTTCTGCTGATAACGCGTGGTGTAGTTCTTCGCGTCGTGGGCTTCGGGGCACAGGTTGCAGCACGGTTCGGCGCTGAAGCTCGGCGGACTTACTTTACTGGCAGCTTCATCGGCACGGACGCCGGCGCTGGCCGCGAGAATGCCGGCGGTCAGGGCCGACAGGCTGAGTAATTTGATCAAGTGTGGGTGCATAAAATTATCCTCAGTCCTGCATTTCGGTCTGGCGTTCGACAGGGTCGATCAGCACGGCTTTCTGCTGGCGCACCAGCAAGTCGAGAATTTCATCCTGGCGCTCGCCAAGGATCCCGTTGAAGCTGATGCCGCTGGATTTGGTCGGGGCGAGCATGGACACGCGATACAACTCGACGCTCAGCGGCGAGTCGATGGACAGCGGTCCGCTGCCGTTGCCGGCCAGTTCGCCACCGACGATGATCAGCGACACCTGGGCGTCGAACGGGTCGAGCTTGATGTCCCGGTCGGTGTCGCTCAGGTCTTTGATGTGGCCGTAGACGCCCGTCAGGCCGTTGGCCATGGCGAGGTTTTCATAGAGGCGGATGTTCACGCTGTTACGAATACGGATGCCGTGGCGGCGATTGCTGATCACCTTGTTGCCCCACAGCAGGTTGTCAGCACTCTCGTAGAGGGTGATGCCGTCGGTGTGGTTCTTGTAGATCTCGTTGTAGGCGATGACGTTGTTCACGCTGTTACGGTCAATCACCATGCCTGACAACTTGTTGTCGTAGCTGCGGTTGTTGAAGATGAAACTGTCGTTGACCTCACGGGAAATAATGATCCCGTGCTTCTTCTTGGTCCCGAATACGGTGTTGTCCGCGATGATCAGTCCGTGGGAACGGTCATGCGGGTCAATGCCGTAGACGATGTTGTCTTTGTAAGTGTTGCCCTTGACCACGAAGTCGCGGGTCTCGTAGCAGTAGAAGCCGTACCACATGTCCGAGAACTCGGAGCCGACGATCCAGCCGGTCGGTTCAGGACGCTTGAGCACCTTGGCCATGTTCGGCGTGTACTGGGAAATACTCACGCCGTAAGACTTACTGTTGGCGTAGCCGAAACTGGCGATCTTGCTGTTGGCGATGTAGGTCTGGGTGCCGCCCCAGGACAGCAGGAACGGACGGAATTCCTTCGGCGACTTGAAGGCCGCCGGGCCGTTTGCCTTCTCGCTCCAGCCAGTGATTTTGGTATCACGCACAAACAGCTGGCCGTCGTTGACCAGGAACGAACCGGACTCTTGGGATAGGCGCAGTTCCTGGGTCTGCTTGTCGATTTCCAGGATGCCTTTCTCACCTACCACGATCGGCAACTTCGCCAGGAACACACCCGGCGAGGTTTCGCTGAAGTACTGCTTGGGCAGTTTCTTGGCCAGATCCTTGAGGTTCATGTAGCCGTCGTCGACGAAGATCGCCTGTGGGATGCCGTGCTGACGCACCACCCACTCGGCCATCTTGTTATCGCCGCCGATGAAGTCCTTCAGGGCGTTCTCCTGCATCATCCGGCGCACGCTGATTTTGCCGGCCTTGGTGCGCACGACTTTCGCGGCGATGGCTTCGGCGGTGTAGCCGGAGGTGTCCGGCAGTTTCGGCGCAGCCAGTTCCAGCGGCTCGGTCGGCGCGCTGTTGACGGTGTAGGTCTTGGCCTGTTGCAGCCCCTTGGCAATGGTCGCCGGCTGCCCTTTCTGCGCGGGCGCTACCGGCTCCGCAGTGGCGAAGGCCGCCGAGCTGGCCAGCAGCATCGCGCCGGCCAGCAAGGTCAACGAGCCTCTCTTCGGACTGTTCATGTCAGGAACTCCCTTCGCGGTTCGCATCAGAAGCGCCAGATCACGTCGATAAACGCGCGGTGCATGTACGAATCGACGCCTTTGCCATACGCATCGCCCGGCTTGAACACACCGCCACGCAAGCGCACGAGGGCCGAAGGCTCATCGATCGACTGACTCAGGGAGGCCGGCAGCAGGCCTTGCTTGAAGTACTTGGTGACGACCACGTCCATTTCCTGGCCGAGGTCTTTGTTGCCATCTTCCAGCGGCAGGGACGTGCTGGAGAGCACGGCGCCGGTCACGTCGTCGGTGTCGTTCTGCACGGCGTTGATGCCGTTGCTGCCGACCGGCTTGTTGCCGTCGACACGCCAGAATTTGTGGTAGATCACGCTGGCGTCGTATTCGTCGTTGAGCATCCACGAACCGAACAGCGTAGCGGTCTGCATGTTGTTCATTTCGCCACGGAAGGCTTCGCCGAAACGGTGAACCCGCGAACGGGTACCGGTGTAGTTCGAGCGGTTGCTTTCCAGGCCGTTCTGTTCGTAATCGGCGCTGGCGCGGGCATAGGCTGCACCGACTTGCCATTGCGGATCGAGGCGCAGACGCACGCCCAGGTCAGTGGCCCAGCCATCGACGTTGCCGCTGGTCTTGGCTTGTGCCGGCGGAGTGCCGTCGGCGTTCAGCGGATTGACCGTGTCGCGGTCGCCGCTCATGCCGGTGACGCTGCCCCAGTAATTGACGGTGTTGGTGTTGCGCCAGTTGTAGGCATCGCTGTCGGCGGTCAGGCCGATCCAGCTGATGTCGCCGTTCTCTTTCTTGTCCAGAGAATCGGCCGGAACACCAGGTTGCGGATAGTCAAGCTTGCCGTCATCGTGGGTGTGATGACCACGAATGCCGACCCAGTTGCCCGGTGTCCACTGATACGCCGCATCGGCGTAAGCGTGCAGGCGATCCTTGTCTTTCGGGGCCAGCTCGGTGAGGTCGGTGCGGTATTCGCTGAAGCGTTCGGCCACACCGGCGTTGGCACGCAACAGGGTGGTGTCGAAGGTCCAGTTCAGGGCTTCGATGTTGGTGTCGCGCCATTGGCCGTCGTCGTTGCGCAGGCGCTGGCGACCGAGCTTGAGGATCTCGCCAGGGTACGGCGTCAGGCCGCTGTAGCCGACCCAGAACTCGCGCATCGCCAGGTAGTTTTTCTTGCTCTTGCGATCACCGTTGTCGGTGGTCTGGGTGCCGTCGCTGTCGGACTGCTGCAGCGTGTCGGTCTCGATGATGTCGGTGGACGTCACGGCCTGACCCATGGCGTAGCCGCTCCACGCGCCGCTTTCGCCGTAGATCCATGGACGCAGGTCGAGGCCGACGCCGTTGACGTCGCCGCCGCTTGCGGTGCCCAGATCGGTGTCGTCTTGGGACTGGCCGGTGATTTTCACATCAAGGCCGTAGTTTTTGCTTTCAGTCAGGGCCGCGAGGGTCGGGCACGACCACAACAGGGCGAACGACAGGCCAATACCGGCCTTCACGAATGGATTCAGCTTCATAGGGATTCCTCGCCGTCTTCTTCTTGCAGGGCATGCAGTTCCAGCGTGTTCTGGCTCAAGGCACCACGAACGTCCTGTTCTTGTTTCAACAGGCGTTTGGCCTCGGCGAGCTGGGCAGGCGGCAGTTGGGCTTCGAGTGTTTGCGCAAGCTCGGTGGCTTGCGGGGTGTTCTGCGTCTTGGCCAATTGGCTGAAGACGTAAGCGTTAAGCGGGTCGGGCTTGGTGCCCTTGCCTTGGGAAAACAGTTGGGCAATGGCGAAGTCGGCGCTGTTCTGGCCGTTGCGCGCAGCCTTGAGCAGGTGGTCCAGCGCTTTCTGCGAATAGACCTGGCCCAGGTAACCGCGACGGTAGATCTGGCCGAGGTAGTAATCGGCGGCCACTTCTCGGTCGACGGCTTTCTTGAAGTGTTCTTCGGCAGCCTTCGCGTCGGCCGGCACCATTTTGCCTTCGTAATAGAGCTTGCCCAGCAACAGTTCGGCGCGCGGCTGGTCGGCGGCGCGGCCGTTGTCCAGATACTTCATCATCGTGTCGACGTCGCCCAGTTCCGGGAAGTCGTAGAGCAATTGTGCGAGGCTGACCCAGGAAGCGGGGTAGCCCGGAGCGATGCCTTCGAGCAGCGACTGAGCGGTTTTCTCGTCGGTCTTGCCCAGGCTCGCATCGCCCAATACGCGAGCCACACTGTCCACGCGTTGAGCGGTGACCGTGCCGCGAGCGTGAGCGGCTTGCATCTGCTTGATCAGCTCGGCCTGTTGCTCAGGCTTGGCCTGTTTCTGATAGACCGTGGCCAGTTCGACGTAGCAGATGTCGGTGGTGTTCAACGCCGCTTTGCAGATGGTTTCCACTTCGTCCAGGTGCTGGTCGTAAGTGCCCTGGGTGCGATAGAGCAGCACTTGAGCCAGGCCCGCTTCCGGTTTGCCCTCGGCGCGCCATTGGCTGATCTGCTGCTGGGCGTTGACGTTGGGGAAACTGTGCGGGTATTGCAGGTACAGCATCGCCAGCGGGATCAGGGTGTTGCCTTCACCAGCGGCCGAGGCTTTTTTCAACAGGCCTTCGGCTTCGTGCTGTTCGGCTTCGGTGGAGCCGGGTTTGGCCACCAGCAGACGACCCAGGCGAGCCTGGGCCCGCGGCGAGACGCTGGCCGCGGCGCGATAAGTCGCCTCGGCCTGTTTGATCTGCGCCGGGTCATGGCTATCGACCTGGATATCGGCCAGGCCAACCTGTGCTTCGCTGTAGCCCAGGTCTGCCAGTTGCTGGTAATTCTGCGCCGCCAGCGCGGTGTCACCGCGCTTGAGGGCTTCGTTAGCCAGACGTTGGTCTGGAAGGCCGGCACAACCGGCCAGAGCAATTGCCATGGCCAGGGTCAGCGGGACCGGCAGGATTCTGAGTGGGCTAGTCACGGGCATGTCCTCTGCTTAAATACCGGCGGCCATGGCTTTGTCGATCAGCCAGTTCAGGTTCGGACCACGGGTGCTGTTCACTTCAACCGGGCGACCGGCGAACTTGCTGTCGAGTGGCTCGTCAGGCTGGATCAGCACGCGGATGTCCGAGGAAAGGTCGGCGCTTTTCAGGCTGGTGCTGCTGACGATCTTGCCGCTGCGGGTTTTGTCTTCACCGGCGATCTGGAAGCTGACCGTGTTGCCTGGCAGCACATCGCCGAACTGGCGATAGGAGAAGCGCGCTTCAACATTGGCTTCGCTGTTGCGCGGCACCAGTTGGAAGATCACGTCGCCTTTGCTGGCGTACTGACCGTCGGCGACCAGTTGCTGGGCCACGGTGCAATCGCACGGCGAGGTCAGGGTGCCGGTCATTTGCTTGCCGAACAGTTCTTCAACCTTGGCCGGTTGCAGTTGGTTGTCGTCCAGATGGCCCTTGAGTACGTCGAGCATGCTGGTGCTGAACGTTGCGAGCGGCGCGCCTTTGGCAGCAACGCCGTCAGCCTTGATCAGGCTCTGTACGGTGCCGTCGCGGGGCATGGTGATGTTCATGCCTGCCACGCTGACCAGGCCCGCCTGGGCGTGGCTGACGAAGTACATGCCGTACACCGACTTGAAGATGAAACCGAACGCCGCGAGGCCGACGATGAAAATCGCCAGGCTGAAGGTCACGGCGCGCAGACGACCGAACGCGGTCATGCCGTGGCCGCCGTCCTTCATCTTGCGCGCCTTGGTGAAGTTGTCGCGCTGTAGGGTCGCCAGCACTTCACCCATGCTGACGATGTCGCCGGCCAGGTGCGAGGTGATCAGGTGACGCAGGGTGGAAATATCCTGGGGTTCCAGGTTCTGGAACTGACAACCGATGCGGCCGGTCTGGCGGTCGACGGAGCGGATCAGTAATTCCACGTCCATGGCCAGGCCGAGGTTATCGATGACGAATTGCAGGCGCGCCTTGTACACATCGCCGGTTTTCAGCGGCAGCTGACCGGCGTTGAAGGCCAGGCCGCCAGCGGAGAGGTCGATCACTCGAGCTTCCACCGGGGTCCGGTCGGGACCGAAGAAACGCAGCTTGGCCGGGATTTTCACTCGGGCGTGTTGGCGCTGGGCTTCTGACTCATGCACTACGTTGGCGTTGACGGCGGTATTCATAGGGGCGTTTTCCTGGTTAATTCAATAAGGGGGCGGTCAGACCATCATCAGCAGCACGGCAACAAAGATGCTGCCGGCGGAGAAGGTCATGGTCCGAGACGACCAGGTGTTGAACCAACGTTGAAAGCTGGCGAGGTCACGGGTCAGGGAAGTGGGCTGGCGAGTCCAGGACTGTTGGTCGAGGCGGAAGAACACGTAGATCTTCACCAGCGCGCCGACGATCTGGTTGTAATAGAGAATCGCCGGGTAGGCCGGGCCGATCCGGTGGCCGGACAACGACAGCAGCACGGTCAGGATCAGGCGGGTAATGCCGATCCACAGCAGGTACACCAGGATGAACGCGGTGCCGTACTTGAAGCTGGCGATCAGCGCGACCGTCAAGCCCAGCAACGAGGTCCACATCGACACGCGCTGATCGAACAGCACCACCGAGGTGAACAGGCCGAGGCGTTTAACCCCCAGGCCCAGGGCGCGGGCGTTCTGGCGCAGGTTGTTGCCGTACCAGCGGAACATCAGTTTGCGACTGGCCTTGATGAAGCTTTTTTCCGGCGGATGCTCCACGGTGTGGATCGCGGCGTCCGGCACGTAGAACGTGTCGTAGCCCAGGCGCATCAGGCTGAACCAGCTCGACTTGTCGTCACCGGTCAGGAACTTGAAGCGGCCCAGGCGCCAGTGTTGCAGCGAGTCGCTTTCCACGTCGGCGATGAAGTCCGGGTTGGTGACCACGGTTGCGCGAAACACCGACATCCGGCCGGTCATGGTCAGTACGCGCTTGGACAAGGCCATCGAGCACATGTTGATGTGGCGCTGGGCGAATCGCAGTTTGTGCCATTCGCTCATGATGTAGCCGCCGCGCACTTCGCAGAACTCGTTGGTGGTCAGGCCGCCGACATTGCCGAACAGCTGGAACCACGGCACGGTCTTGAGCACGGTGCCCTCGGCGAGCACGGTGTCGCCATCGATCACTGCAACCACTGCGCGGTCGTCCGGCAGGTGGCGGGAGATGGCGCGGAAACCGTAGGCCAGGCCATCACGCTTGCCGGTGCCGGGAATGCGCACGAAGTCGAGCTTGACCCGATCCGGCGGATTCATCTTCGTCCAAAGGCTTTTCACCAGCTTTTCATCGGACATTTCGACGATGGAGCAGACCATGGTGGTCGGCAGGCCGCAGTCGATCGCTTCGCGAATGACGGAGGCGTAGACCTGGGCGGTGGTCAGCGCGTCGATACGGAAGCTGGTGACCATCAAGAAAACATGGGACGGGTTTGCCGCGTCACCCAGCTTGCGCACTTTGCGCCGCAGGTGCGGGTAGACCACGTACAGAAACAGCATCCCGCGCACAAAGTGCGTGGCGCCCATCGAGTAGCGCCAGATGCCGATGAAACCGATGAGGAAGATAAAATCCTTCGAATCGGAATCGAATGTGGACGCAGGCAACGCCATGGCGATGCCCATCAATAAACTTAGGTAAAACAGCCAACCGGCGGCCTGAAGTAGGCCGTGCTTTAGCCTGTGCATAATCTGCATCCGTCTCTATCTCGGGCGAGCCTGTGGGGTGGCCCGATGGGGTTAAGGCAGGCATAAAAAACCGTAGGAGCGAGGCTTGCCCGCGAACGCGGTGTGCCTGACACACCGCGTTGCCTGGTTCGCCGGCAAGCC